>SKQX01000003.1 GCA_007118795.1 Thermoflexales bacterium
GATTCTAGCTCAGCGGGGTTTCCCCTGGCTCAGAGCGGTCTGCGACTCCGACTTCCGCGCAGAACCTCCCGCCTCCCCAACCACCGCCACCACCCCAACTCTGACCCGCCCGGCATCGCTCTACTCCACGGATATCTCCGAAGAAAGCTGGACAAATGGAGCGGAATGTGATACACTGGACCCACAAACATGGTCCGCCGATCGACGCTTTCCACCGCCTCCTCGCTTGCCCTCGCGGGCCGCATCCCGCCTGACGCAACTGCCAGGGGTGTTGATGGCGTCCGCCGACCTCGGCGAGGTGATGTCCTTCGCGCGCTGCGATGAAAGTGACCATTGACAACCTTCTTGGGTCTTCGCGGGAACCCACCGATTCCACCATACCGATCATCTAGCTTCGAACTGGCAACTTATGAGCGCCGGGGGTGATCACCTCTACCGCGCCGAGCCAGGGACAGGAGGGAGCCGCCGTGGACGATAAACCAACTGTGCAGATGGACCCATTCTCCGAGGAGCGGCAGCCCGACAGCGACAGGGGCCAGTCTCCCCCGACCATTCCTATCGACGATCTGTTCCACGACGCCTCGTGGCCACCCTTGGCCGAGGATCCCACGCCGCCCCCGCCTGTGGCCCCGCCCCCCGCGCCCGATAGCCGGCCGGACCCGGCCGGCCAGACCACCATATTGCGGCCGGAGGCCCGCGCTCCCCTGCTGGCCTGGCTGGCCGTCGTAGCGGGCCCCGGAGCGTCCCGGGGGCAGGTCTTCACCCTGGAGTCGGAGACCGTGATCGGTCGCAAGACCGGTCAGATTCTGCTGGCGAGTGACGCGTCTGTCTCCGGGCACCACGCCCGGGTCCGTTTGGAGCCCGGCGAGGGCGAAGACGAGGGCCATTCCTTCGTCCTCTATGACCTGGCCAGCTCCAACGGGACCTTTGCTGGGGACAGAGAGTCCTACCGGGACGAGCGCGTCTACCGACACGAGTTGAAGGATGGTGACTTCATCCTCCTCGGCGAGACGACTCTGGTCTTCAAGCAGGTGGCCCTTGGGGGGAAGTCGTGACCCCCACCACTACTCAGAGGAGGCGGCTCATGCAGCGTCCACGTTGGATCACTCTTGACAGCCCACCCGTCGCACGGCGGATCGTTGCCGCGCTGACCTTGGTGATGCTGGTTGGCGTACTCTTGCCGGCCGCTCACCCGAGCCACGCTCAGGTCGGCGATATCACCGTGACGGTGGACGAGGTCGATGCCTCATCCTTCCCGACCGTTGAGATCCAGGTCAGTGTCCGGGATCAGACCGGTGTGCCCATTCCCGATCTCACCGCGGACCATTTTGAGATCATCGAGGATGGGGCTGTCGCGTATGCACCCACTGCCGTGGACGCCCACACGAATCTCGACGCCGATGTGTCGCTGGCCATCGTCATCGACCTCTTCCGGACGCTTAGCGGTGCGCCCATGGAGGCTGCCCAGGAGGCGACGGAGGTCCTCCTCAACGATC
Organism: Thermoflexales bacterium; assembly: GCA_007118795.1. GTDB lineage: Bacteria > Chloroflexota > Anaerolineae > B4-G1 > B4-G1 > SKLM01. Next base: position 1,497 of record SKQX01000003.1, read on the forward strand.
TCTTCGACGACCCCGATGGCGCGAATCGAGCCGCCTTCGTCGGGATCCGTCAGGGGCTCAGCACCGATCCGGCGGATCTGGACGAGGACTACGACGTCCCCTTCACCAGCGATCGGAACCGGCTGCTCAACGTGATCAGCTTCCTCCACGAGCGCATCCAGGAGACCGGCCCCGGCACGCCTCTCTACGACGCTGTCATCAAGGCCATCCGCATGGCCGAGGCCACCGAGCCGGTGGCCCAACGAGCGGTCATCGTCATGACCGACGGGATGGATCGCACCAGTGTCAGCACCGACAGCGACACCATCCAGCGCGCCGTCGGCGCCCGCACGCCCGTCTTCACCGTCGGGCTGAGCAACGCCGGCCTCGACGAGCAGTATCTGAGGCGACTCGCCGAGAACACCGGGGGGGTGTATCAGGCCGCACAGACGGCGGAGGACTTCACGCCCCTGTTCACCAACGTCCTCACCATGCTCCGCCAGCAGTACGTGCTCCGCTACGACTCCAGCGCGCCCGGGGAGGCTCCCCCCCAGAGCGTGATGGTGCGGGTCCGCACGCCCGCTCAGCTGGAGGGGTTCCAGGAGTACCGGGTCTATCTGCCCGCGGCCACGGCGGACGAGGGCGACCAGGAGCCCGCGCCGCCTCCCGAAGATGTGGAGGCCGATCCTGAAGCCCAGATCGAGCCGGTCGTGGCCGATGACGGCGTGGAGGCCGACGAGGAATGGCTCACCACCGCCACGGACTGGATTCTTGATAATCTGCTGCAGGTCATCCTGATCGTCGGCGCTCTCTTCCTCTTCATCTTGGCGGTGGTGATCGTGCTGCTGCTCGTGATACGGCGCAGGCGGGGCCGTCTGGACGACGGTGCCTCGCCGCTGGAGCCACCGCCCTATCCCTCCGATCCGGGTTGGACCGGGGAGCCGGGGGGTGAGGCAGGCGACGTGTGGCGGGGCGGCACGGAGCAACCGGATGACTTCGGGTTGGAGACGGAGGGTCCCGGCGTGCCTCCACCGGCGACCGTCATGGACAACGAGATCAACTTTGGCCCGCGCCCCGGTATGCGCCACGAGGGACGCCCATCGGAGCCCCCGGGAGCCCCCCAGCCCGGACTTCAACCGTCCGACGCTGACCGGACCCGCATCCTGGCCCGCCGGCCGAAGATGTCGCAGGTGGGGCTGCTCATCGATCGCGATCATCCGGAGCAGCGATATGACGTCGCCATGCCCGTCGTGACCATTGGACGCGCCGAGCAGAGCGATATCGCCATCGACGACGGCACCGTCTCTCGCCAGCACGCGGTCATCAAGCTGGAGGACGGCCAGTTCCAGGTCTACGACGTGGGCAGCACCAACGGGACCTTCGTCGGGGAGACCCGGGTGCGTGAGCCGATGACCCTGGAGGACGGGGTCATCGTCCGGTTCGGCGAGAGGTCCTTCATTTTCAAGATCGTCTCATTGGAGTAATACCACCGCTGTGAGCCTGGGCCTTGCACCGCCGCAAACTGGCGGTGCTGCGTGGGCACCTTCGACACAGAGGGTGCAACGTATAGCGCCTCCGACATCAGCCGTGGTCGGCAGGACGGTTGCGGCACCGGCGCTGAAGGCCGGTGCCATTGTTGGCGGGAGGGCAGCTGGATGACACCGAAGTTCTCATTGAGGCTAACGCTGCCTGACGGGCAGGTCCGCCGTCACGAGTGGTCCGAGCCGGGCCTCCGGGTCGGTCGCGCGCCGGGGAACGATCTGGTGGTTCCGGACCCTCGGATCTCGGGGCGTCACGCCTACTTCCAGATCCGCGGTAGTGCCGTCGAGGTCGTCGACACGGGGTCGTCCAACGGTACGCTGGTCAATGGGCAGCCCATTGGAGCCAACAGTCGGCGCACCCTGCGTGCCGGCGACATCGTGCGGATGGGCGACACGACCTTCCAGCTGACCGCCACTCCGCGCCAGCCGGGTAGGGCCGGCCCCTCGGCCAGGCCTGGGGCAGGACCGGTGGAGCGGCAGGAGGGCGCCCCGGGTACCAACTTGGTGCTCCAGGCCCGGGTGGGCGGCCGGGTGGATGAGCTGACCATTGGGAAGGCCGAGATCACCATCGGGCGGGCCGCCGACAACGACGTCATCTTGGAGGACCCCCGCGCCTCCAGCCATCACGCCCGTCTCTCCTTCCGGGCCGGAAGATGGGCGGTGATGGATCTCGGCTCGCTGAACGGCACGCAACTGAAGGGAGAGCCGCTCCCCAACCGGCAGCCCGTCCCTCTTCGGCCCGGTGAGTCCATCACCATCGGGGCCCACGCTTTTGCTGTGCGGGAGGCCAGCCCCGACGCGCCGGCATCCCCGCCCCTCACCGACCAGGTGCGGCTCTCGCCCCAGGGGCCGGCCGGGTTGGTCGTCCACGCCGATGGACGACAGACGCGCCACGTGCTGGAGAGCTTCCCCGTCACCCTGGGCCGCTCATCCGACAGCGACGTTGTGGTGCCTTCCCCCACCGTGTCGGGTCACCATGCCCGGATCCAGTACGCCGATGGCGCCCTGTGGATCGTCGACCTCGAGAGTCGGAACGGGCTGGTCTTCGAGGGACAGCGCATCCCCCGGAAAGCTCTCCACGACGGCGACGTGGTCCACCTGGCTCGGGGCGTAGCGGTCCAGTTCCGGGAGCACATCGGCTTCCGCCCGGTCCAGGAGCGCCCCTCGCTGCCGCCCGCTCAGACCCTCCGTCTCACCACCGATACGACCACGGTCGGGCGTGCGAGCGACAACGATATGGTGCTCGACCATCCGCAGGTGAGCCGCCATCACGCCCTCGTCGAGCGCCTCGGCATGCGCACGCGTCTCAGGGACCTGAGGAGCTCCAACGGCGTCTTCGTCAACGGAGACCGCATCGAGACCGAGGCCTGGATCAGCCAGGGCGACGAGATCCGCATCGGGCCTTACCGCCTCCAGGTGGGCGAGAACTCCCTGGCCTGTATGTCCGACGAGGGCCTGCGCATCGACGCCTTCCGCCTGCAGAAATGGGTCACCCCGAAGCTGAATCTGCTGGAGGATATATCTCTCTCCGTCCACCCCCAGGAGTTCGTGGCCCTGGTGGGCCTCAGCGGCGCCGGCAAGTCGACGCTGATGGACGCCATGAACGGCTTCCGCCCCGCCACCCACGGCGTGGTGCTGGTCAACGACGTCGATCTATACAAGCAGTTCGACCTGTTCCGGAACGATATGGGGTACGTGCCTCAGCAGGATATCGTCCACACCGAGCTGTCCGTCTACCAGGCCCTTGACTATGCCGCGCAGCTCCGCATGCCCGCCGACACCACAGCGAGGGAGCGACAGGAGCGGGTCCTGGAGGTCCTGGATGAACTCGACTTGAGCGAGCGGCGCGACGTCCCGGTCCACAAGCTCTCCGGGGGGCAGCTCAAGCGCGTCTCTATCGGCGTGGAGCTCCTGACGAAGCCGCGCCTCTTCTTCCTGGACGAGCCCACCAGCGGCCTGGACCCCGGGACTGAGTACAATATGATGCGCCTGCTCCGAAAGATGGCCGACCAGGGGCGGACCATCGTGCTCATCACCCACGCCACCAAGAACGTGATGATGTGCGACAAGGTCATCATCCTGGTTCGCGGTGGCCGGGTGGCTTACTATGGCCCGCCCGAACAGGCCCTCACCTACTTCGATCAGTTCCGCACCGACTACGAACGCCGCGTCAAGGAGATCGAGTTCGACGACATCTACACCATCCTCGAGGATGATGAGCGCGGGACCCCGGAGGATTGGGACCAGCGATACCGACGCTCACGCCAGTACGCCGAGAACGTGGTCCAGCGGCTGCGGGAAAGGGAGGGCGCGGCCCGGGCGGCGGACTCTCCCACCGGGGTCAATGCCGCCGACCTGCGGAAGAGCACGGCCCGGGGCGTCTCGGCGCTCCGTCAGTTCTCCATCCTCTCCCGCCGCAACCTGCGCATCATCGCCTCGGACAAAGCCACCCTGGGGCTGATGCTGGCCCTGGCCCCCCTGCTGTCCGTGATGGAGACGGCCGGGCCGGGCATGTTCGATCCGGTGACCGGGAACGCTGCCGATATCATCACCACCTTCTTCCTGAACGGCCTGATCTCTTTCCTGGTGGGGGCCCTGGTGAGCGTCCGGGAGATCGTCAAGGAGATCGACATCTACAAGCGGGAGCGGGCCATCAACCTGAAGATCGCGCCCTATGTGATGTCGAAGGTGTGGGTCGGGTTTGTGCTGGCCGTCTACACGGGGCTCATCTTCGTGTTCATCCGGCAGGGCCTGATGACCGGCCTCTGGCCCTCGGCGGAGATCGGGTTCGGCACCCTCGGGTTGGTGGGCTTCGCCGCCCTGTTCGTCACCTGGGCCCTCAGCTCGCTGTCGGGCTATCTGACCGGGCTGTTCGTCTCTGCTGTCTCCCCCAACCAGAACATGGCGATCCTGCTGGTGATCGTCGCCATCGTACCCCAGTTCCTTCTGGCCGGTGGGATGATGCCCCTGGATATGCTGGGGGTGGGCGGGGAGATCGCCAGCCGGGGGGTCTCCAACCGCTGGGCCTTCGAGGCGGCGGTCAACATCACCGGTTTTGGCGCGCCCCTGGCGGACGACCCCTGCTGGGGCGATCGCGACAAGTACGGGACCGACGGGGTGATGGGGTGGAACGATTACCTCAACCTCAGCAATGCGGAGAAGGCCGCCGCCGACTGCCAGTGCATGGGCTCCAGGATCTTCTCCGGCCCCTGCAGCCGCTTCCCGGGCGTCATGGATACCGACTACTACTCCCAGGACGCCAGGGCGGCCTTGGCCAGCCCGGAGATGGTGCGGCCCAGTGCGCCGACGCCCTACCCTTCGCCGACGCCCCATCCGACGCCGACCCCCTTGCCCACACCGGAGACCCCAGCCGGTTTTGCTGAGTACATGGAGGACATGCAGGCCCAGGGGGATGAGTATCAGGCCCTGCGAGAGGCCCAGGGGGAGCAATACCAGGACCGGCGGCAGGCTCAGGGGGACGAGTACGAGGCCGCCATGGAGGTCTACTCCGACGAGTTCGCCGAATGGCAGCAGAGTCGGGAGCAGGCCATCGGTGGGGCGGAAGGGCGGCTGGCCGCCATGTTCGAGACCTATGGACGCACCTTCCGCGGCCACTACGCGACGCGCTGGGTCAACATGGTCATCATCATCGGCGTGATGATGCTGATGATCACCGTCTCTCAGAAACGGAAAGATGCGGTTTGAGGTTGGTCGGAGGTTGAGCGTTACGGAGTCTCGAGTGGGCGGCGGACTTCGAGTCTCCGAGGCAAGGGGCCAGGCCCCCGGGGTAGGGTGGCACTGAGCTCGAGCAGGAGTGTGGAATCATGGATGTAATTGGTAAGAAGCTGGGCCAGTACCAGATCGTCGAGGAGCTGGGGCGGGGCGGCATGGCCGTCGTCTACAAGGCCTACCATGCGGCGCTGAACCGGTATGTGGCCATCAAGGTACTGCCGCCTCAGTTCGCCTTCGACCAGGAGTTCGTCCAGCGTTTCCTGCGGGAGGCGCGGGCCGCCGCGGCGCTCCATCATCCCAACATCGTCACCATCCACGACGTGACGCAGGCGGAGGGCTACTACTTCATCGTGATGCAGTTCGTGGAGGGGAAGACGCTGGATCAGGTGATCGCCGAGAGCGGCCGCCTGCCGCTCCCCCGCATCCAGCGCATCATGGCCCAGGTGGTGGATGCGCTGGAGCACGCTCACGAACGCGGCCTGATCCACCGGGACGTCAAGCCCTCCAACATCATGGTCGACGAGGCCCGGAACGACCAGGTGACCCTCATGGATTTCGGCTTGGTGCGGGCGGCGGAGGACACCAGTCTGACCAAGACCGGCACCATCGTCGGCACCCCCGAGTATATGTCTCCGGAGCAGGCCGAGGGCGGTGAGATCGACCACCGGACCGATATCTACTCCCTGGGCGTGGTGCTCTTCAAGATGCTGACGGGCCAGGTCCCCTTCAGCAAGTCGACGCCCCACGCCGTGCTCATCGCGCATATGACCCAGGAGCCGCCCTCGGTGAGCAGCATCAGCCCTGGTCTCTCCTCGCCTGTCGAGCGGGTGATCCGCAAGGCGCTGGTCAAGGATCGGCAGGGTCGCTACGCCCGGGTGAGCGATTTCGGCCGTGATTTGTCCCTGGCCGTGGAGGGCAAGATGCCCCCCGCTCTGGCCGTGAAGAAGAAGCGGAAAGCAGCTGCCCCGCCGCGACCTGAGCCCACCCGGCGGGCTGCCGCGCTACCCGCCGCCGATCCGACCGTGGTGACCCGGAAGGCCGCCCCAAAGCCGGCGGGAGGCAAGGGATGGTTGTGGGCCGTGGGTGGTCTTGGAGCGCTCTTCTTCGTGGGGCTTATCGGGATGGCCGCCCTCCTGCTCATGTGGGATCGCAACGGAGAGCCGCCGGCTACAGCGACCAGCGGCGCCATCGCCCCGGGGACCGTGGATCCGACCTCCGATGTCGTCCTCGACTCCACCGCCACCCTGACCCCCACGCCGATGGAGACCAGCACCGCCACGCCCACTCCGGACGCGTCACCTTCTCCGTCGCCGACGGCCACGGTGACGGCCTCTCCGACCGCGACCTCCACGGCGACGCTTGCCGCTACCTCCACACCTAGGCCGCAGGCGACGGCCACGCCTACGTTGCCGCCGCCCACCGATCCACCGCCGCCGACTGATCCGCCACCCCCACCACCGACGGACCCGCCGCCACCGCCACCGACGGACCCGCCGCCGCCACCACCGCCCACCAACACACCGGCGGGGCCCTAGGGGGGTGGGTGAGCGCGAAGCCGAGGACAGCCGAAGTCTGCGCCGCCGTGTCCCCTCTCCCCCGGGTAGACGGGAGCAAGAGGCGAAGTTGCTGCCGTGTCCCCTCTCCCCCGGGGCGACGGGAGCAAGAGGCGAAGTCTGCGCTGCCGAGTCCCCTCTCCCCCGGGGGGAGGGGAGCAAGAGGCGAAGTCGCTGCCGTGTCCCCTCTCCCCCGGGGGGAGGGGAGCAAGAGGCGAAGTCTGCGCTGCCGTGTCCCCTCTCCCCCGGGGGGGAGAGGGTTAGGGTGAGGGGGCGTCATCTTAGCACTGTCATCTTCGCTTGCAACTCAATTCTCACACAGCGAATGCGCTTTCTTAGTAGGAGCATCAGCGACGAGAAATCTCAGTTCTCGGCACCACAGCCACCCGGAGAGACGACGCCGCTTCTGGGTCGGAGCGCAGCGGCTGGAGCGACGCGGAGCCTCGCTATGACTGGCTCTACGGGTCCAACAGGGCGCTCCTCGGCCGGTCGGGAAGGCGTGAGTGCGGAAGTGAGGTTATCCTATCAGCCGACCAGCGCCGAAATGCCAGGAGTTGAAGCTGGCCATTGAAGACCTTCAGGGTCTCTGCAGGAATCTATCTATCTATCTTCAGCAGATTCATCAATCATAGTCGAAGGGAGGGTGACGTGAGAGGGAATCGCACATTCATAATCGTTGGAACCATACTGGTGGGCCTGGGCCTGCTGGGGACCACCCTGCGCGCCGATCCGTTTCCTGGGCTATACCAGGATGCCATGGTGCGGCTGATGGAGCACCGACTGGATTGGACCGGCGGGCTCACAAGCCTGGAGCCGCGCCCGATGAACACACCGGCCCCTGCGGTAGAACCCGATGAACCCACCC
>SKQX01000188.1 GCA_007118795.1 Thermoflexales bacterium
CGATGGCGTCAATGATCTGCAGCCCGTCGAGCGCGTCGATCCGCAGGGCGGTGAGGGTCACGCCTACGAAGCTCAGGCCCTCGACGATGCGCGTTCTGAGGCCGGCTCGCTGAGCCTCCCGGAGCACCCGCTCCACGGTGGCCTCACCGACGAAGGGATGGCCGGGCACGCCGTAGACCACGCCCTCCGGTCGCTGTGCCAGAGCGAGCACGCGCCGGGCGATGGCGTCGTAGACGGTTGAGAAGTCATCGGCCTCCTCGTAAAGGGCATCGAAAGAGTGCACAGCCAAATCGGAGGGCAGCCCTTCCACCGTGGGGTGGCGCTCGGTACGGAGCCAGAGTTCCCGCGCCCCCTCAAGAACCTCCCACGCCTCCCGAGTCAGGTGGCGCGGTTCGCCCGGTCCCAGACCCACAATGGTGATGGTCCCCATGTCCCTCCCGCGTCGATACACACAATTGGATCCGCTGGAAGAACTCCAAGCCACTCAAAGGAGATGGGTGAGCCGCCCCACCGTGGGCCCAGAGAAAGCTCATTCCAGGGATTATGATGCTCATGAACGGCCCCTGCTCGGCTCTGTACCCCACCACGAGCCGAAGAGTGTTCTTCTTTCAGGAGAATCGCAATTGGATCGCCTGAAAGAACTCCAGGCCACTCAAAGGAGATGGGTGAGCCGCCCCACTTTGGGCCTAGAGAAATCTCATTCCAGGGATTACATCCTCAGGCACGGCCCTTGCTCCGCCTGCACCGCACCAGGGGCTGACGGGTGTTCTTCTTTCAGGAGAACCACGATTGATATGCACAAAGAAAGGGAGCAAGGCAACGCTGCCCTGCCCCCCGTCTGCTCGGCTTCAACTCCTGGCCCGTCACGCCCGGCCGGCCGCACGCTCCCGATGCTCCACAGGATCCGGCCATCCCGGCGCGCCGGCCAGGGGTAGGTATCGGTCTAGCGCTTGGTGTACTGAGGGGCCTTGCGCGCTTTCTTGAGCCCGGGCTTCTTGCGCTCCTTCACCCGCGCATCGCGGGTGAGGTAGCCCCCCTGACGCAGCGGCGGGCGCAGCTCAGGATCCGCCTCGAGCAGGGCCCGGGCAATGCCGAGCCGAACCGCGCCGGCCTGACCCTTGATGCCGCCGCCCTCGACGAGCACGCTGATGTCATAGTGGTCGGCGGTGCCTGTCTCCTCCAGAGGCTCCCTCAGATGGATGACATCCATGGGACGGCAGAAATAATCCTCCAGCGAGCGGTCGTTGACGACAATATTCCCCTCGCCACCGGGGTAGATGCGCACCCGGGCGTGCGCCGCCTTCCGTCGACCGATCCCTTCATAATACGTCATCGCCATAATCGAACTCTCCTTCTCAATCTCTCTCGCTAAAACTCCAACGGTTCTGGCTGCTGGGCCTGGTGGGGATGCTCCGGACCGGCGTACACCTTCAGCTTCTTCAGCATAACCCGGCCCAATCGGTTCTTGGGCAGCATACCCTTCACAGCGTGGGTGATGACTCGGGTGGGATGGTTCTCGAGCATACGGCGCAAGGAGACCTCCTTGAGGCCACCCGGATACCCCGAATGGCGGTAGTAGATCTTCTGATCCAGCTTGTCCCCGGTCACGTGGATCCGCTCGGCGTTAACGACGACAACATAATCTCCAGCGTCGACGGACGGCGAGAAGATCGGTTTATGCTTCCCGCGCACGATCTGCGCGATCTCACTGGCCAAGCGGCCCAGGGTCTGCCCACTGGCATCCACCACATACCAGTTCCGTTCGATGTCCTCCGGTTTCGTCACGTAGGTTTTCTTCACGATCTCATCACTCCCACTCGATCAACGATTCGTCCGTCAATATCAATAATCGACTCTCATAAGACAAAGTCCCTGAGGTTCTGCCGTCTTCCCCGCCCGGCTCCGCTGGCAAGATGCCAGGGCTTCCATGAACTCGCTCACACTCATCCGGCCCTGCCCAACGTCGAGAAGGGTACCGACGATGCTCCGCACCATTCGATATAAAAATCCGTTGGCCCCGATATCGAAGGCCAGCAGTGCCTCCTCCTGGCCGCCGGTGCCGAGACCGGTGGAAGTACAGGGAACCGGACTCCACGCGGCCCTGAAGACGTGCCGCCGGGTCTCCTCTCCACGAGTCGGCTGCCCAAAGGTGGCGAAGTCGTGCTTCCCCACCAGACGTTGGGCCGCCTCCTGCATCCGATGGATATCCAGCGGATACGGCACATGGAGGTGGTACCGACGCCCGATAGGGATCCGCACCGGCGCGTTCCTCACGATGTACCGATAATGGCGCGCCCGGGCGTCATAACGCGGGTGGAACCCCGTATCCACCTCGGCGACATCTCGCACCGCAACGTCGGCCGGCAGCACGGCGTTCAGCGCGCGTTCCAGATCCGCCACGCCGTGGCGCCAGTCCGTCTCGAACGCGATCACCTGCCCCAGCGCGTGCACACCGGCATCCGTTCTGCCGGCGGCCACCAGCCCGATGGTGTCCTGCGTGACCTGCGCCAAGGCGGTCTCCAGCACCTCCTGGACGGTCGTGGCGTTCCGCTGTCGCTGAAAGCCGCTGTAATCCGTCCCGTCGTAGGAGACCGTCGCTCTGGCGCGCATGGCTCGCGCGCCGGCTAGACGAGCTCCAGCAGAACCATGGGGGCGGCGTCGCCCTTGCGGTGCCCCAGCTTGTAAGTTCGGGTGTAACCCCCCGGACGATCCACGTAATGCGGCGCGATCTCCTCAAACAGGATGGCCAGCACGTCGACCCAGTTACCGTCCTCGTCCCTGATCCAGCGAACCATGCGTGATGCGGCGAGGCGGCGCGCGTGGACCCCACGACTGGGGTCCTCCTCCGCGGCCGCCAGCCCTCGCTTGGCCAGGGTGATCAGCTTCTCCGCGTACCCCCGCACCGCCTTCGCCTTTGCCTCTGTCGTCTCCACATAGCCGTGGTAGAACAGAGCCGTGACCAGATTGCGGCGCAGGGCCTTTCGATGCGCCGTCGACCGATTCAGTTTCTTTCCAGCTACCCGATGGCGCATCACGATCCTCCAACCACCTCTAACAACCCAGCATCCTCGAGAGACTCGCGGATCTCATCCAGCGACTTCGCACCTACATTGCGTACAGCGAGGAGCGCATCCTCTCCGCCCTCGTCCACCATTTCCAAGACCTCGCCCACGTTCCTTATGCCGGACCGGCGGAGCGCATTGAACACTCGGGTGCTCAAACCCAGCTGATCCAGGGACATGTCGTAGACTTCGCTGGGTATGCCCTCCTCCTCTCCTATCGCCTCGGGCTCCAGCGCTTCTTCCTCCAACGTAAGCCCCGCGATCAATCGGAGATGCCTCACTAGAATACGCGCTGCTTCTTTGAGAGCCTCAAAGGGTTCCACGCGCCCGTCACTCCATATCTCCAGCGTGACGCGGTCATAATCCGTGATCTGACCCACCCGCGCTCGATCCACGTTGTAGGCGACACGGCGCACCGGGCTGAAGACGGCATCCACGGGCAACTCACCAATCACGCCCACCTCATCATCGTCGGTCGGTCGGTACCCTCGCCCATACTCCACGGTCAGATCGATGTCCACGGACGATTCCTCATCGTCGATGGTCAGCAGGTACAAGTCCGGGTTCAATATCTCCACCTCTGGAGGAGCCATGATATCGCCGGCCGTCACCGTCCCTTCCCCCTGGGCGTGGAGGGACATGTGCGCCGCCTCCTCCCCGTCCATCGTCAGGCGCAGCTGTTTGACCTGTAAGATGAAGCGCAAGACGTCCTCCCGGGTCCCCGGGATGGTCGTAAACTCGTGCGGGACGTCCGATATGCGCACTCTGGTTACAGCCGCCCCCGTCAGCGACGAAAGCAGTACGCGACGAAGGGCGTTTCCTATGGTGATCCCGAAGCCCCTCTCCAACGGCCCGATCACGAAGCGGCCGTACTCCTCCGAAATCACATCTGTCTCAATTTTCGGCAACACTTGAACTGTCAAGCGGCGCCTCCTCTTTTCTAGGCACTTGCTCCGGTACGACACGTTTCGCCCCGCCGGGAGAATCCCCGATCAACACCCACACCATCGACGTGTCGCCCAGCAAGGTCTTACCCCCTGACCACATCGACCACGGTCGTGCACGATGTGGTCCAGAGACTCACGTCAAGTCGCGAATCATCCCATGCTCGCGTTGCCGCATCCCTACCGCGAGTAGTACTCCACGATCAACTGATCGTCCAGCGTACTATCAAGCTCGTCACGAGATGGCACCCGAAGCATTCGCCCGCGCATCTCCGACCCATCCAAGCTCAACCAATCGACGACGGCCGCCTTGTCCAGGGCCTCGGCCCGATTCTTGAAGTAGGTCCGCTTGCGGCTGGCCGCTCGAACCGAGATCTCATCCTCCGGCTTGACGATGTACGACGGAGCCTTCAGCCGCCTTCCGTTGACGGAGAAGTGACCGTGCGCCACGAGCTGACGGGCCTGGGCTCGCGAGTCGGCAAAGCCCATGCGGTAGACCACGTTATCGAGACGCCTCTCCAACAGAGACAGCAGGTTCTCACCCGTCACCCCCGGAAGCCGGGTGGCCTCACCGTAAAACCTTCGCATCTGCCGCTCCAGCAGGCCGTAGATCCGCTTTGCCTTCTGCTTCTCACGCAGCTGAAGGGCATAGTCGGATTGACGACGTCGCCGGAAGCGCGCGGTCCACCCGTGCTCGCCCGGCGGGTATCCGCGCTTCCGCTCAAACGGGCACTTGGGAGAGTAACACCGCGTCCCCTTCAGGAACAGCTTCTCGCCTTCACGTCGGCACAGCTTACAGACTGGGCCGGTATATCTTGCCATACTTCCAAATCCTCCGTTACTTCAGTCGATATCTAAGTTCTACGTTTCTTGGGCGGCCGGCAGCCGTTGTGGGGGATCGACGTGACGTCGTAGATGGCGCTGATCTCGATTCCCGCCGATTGAATCGCTCGGATCGCCGCCTCACGGCCAGGGCCTGGCCCATTGACAAACACCTCAACCTCCATCATCCCGTTGTCCGCCGCCTCGCCCGCCGCCGTCCGGGCCGCCTGCCGAGCAGCGAAGGAGGTACTCCTCCGCGCCCCTCTGAAGCCGACCGACCCGCCGCTGGCCCAAGTGAGGACGTTCCCCTGCTCATCCGTCAACGTCACAATCGTATTGTTGAACGTCGCATGGATGTGGGCCTGGCCTCGCGAGACTTTCCTTCTAAACCGCTTCCTTGCCACAGACTCCCCCTTAAGCTACTTCTTCTTCATGCCGCGTCGGCGCCCCTGACCGGCCACTGTCTTCTTCGGCCCCTTGCGGGTCCGAGCATTGGTCCGGGTGCGCTGGCCCCGGACGGGCAGACCACGCACGTGTCGAATGCCCCGGTAGCAGCGGATATCCTTCAACCGCCGAATGTCCTGCTGGATGCTGCGGCGCAGGTCACCCTCCACCTGGTATGCGCGATCGATGGTTTGACGCAGCCCACTGATCTCCGACTCCGTCAAGTCGTGAACACGCTTATCCGGGTCGATCCCGACGTGCTCGAGTATCTCGTTGCTGCGGCTCCGCCCGATCCCGTAGATGTACGTTAAGCCGACCTCAACGCGCTTATCCCTCGGCAAGTCTATGCCTGCGATACGTGCCATCTCTCATTCACCTCCACTAACATCACCAACGCCCTTATCCCACAAAGCTGAAAGCCCCGCCGGGCAGACATCTCTACCCCTGACGCTGCTTATGCTTCGGATTCTCACAGATCACGTACACGGTGCCCCGCCTGCGCACGATCTTGCACTTGGGACACATCTTCTTCACAGAAGCTCTAACCTTCATCGTCCTGCCTCCTGCTCCTCCTACCAACCTTACCAGCGTGTCAGAATGTCGGCCTCACCCTCGGTGATGGCGATGGTGCGCTCACAGTGGGCCGTCCGCTTCCCGTTACGGGAGACGACCGTCCAATGGTCCTCCAGAACCCGCACCCGGGGGCTCGATATCAGCACCATCGGCTCCAGGGCGATGGTCATACCGGCTCGCAGGGCCACCCCCTGCCCCGACCGCCCGTGATTGGGCACCTGCGGCTCTTCGTGCATCTTCCGCCCGATGCCATGTCCGGTGTACTCGCGCACCACCTCGTACCCCCGCTCCTCCACGAATGCCTGAATGGCCGCTGAGATATCGCCGGAGCGCTTGTGAGCTTGAGCAGCCCCTATCCCAGCGTCCAGGGCACCCTCCGTTGCCGCGATCAGGTCCCGGGACTCCCGATCGATCTCACCCACCGGCAGCGTCACCGCACCATCACCGTGATAGCCGTCCAGGATAGCCCCTACATCGATGCTGATGATATCTCCCTCTTTCAGCACTCGCGGCCCCGGGATCCCGTGCACCAGCTCCTCGTTCACAGAGGTGGTGATGGTGGCCGGGAAGGGATGGGCACTCCCCGGCGGGTACCCCTTGAAGGAGGGAATCGCGTCGCGCTCCCGGATGACCTCCTCAGCCCGGTGATCCAATTCGGCCGTCGTCACCCCAGGCACCACCCATCCCCGCATCCTGTGGAGAACCTCGACCACAATATCGTTGGCCTGGCGCATCCTCTCGATCTCAACGCTCGTCTTCAAGGCGATCAAGCGGGTTCCCCAAGTCTCTGGACGGCATTTCGCAGATCCCGCTCCACATCGGCCGTGGGCTGCTGCCCATCGATCTCCACCAGCAGACCCTGAGCGAAGTAGTAGCCGATGACGGGCGACGTTTCCTTGTAGTAGGTGTAGAGCCGATGGCGCACCGTCTCCGGATCATCGTCCTCCCGCCGGTAGAGGTCGCCGCCACACACGTCGCAGACGCCCTCCTCCTGAGGAGGCTCGAAGACGAGGTTGTACACAGCGCCACAGTCCCGGCACACGCGCCGGGCGGTGATGCGTCGTATGACCTCCTCATCGCTGACATGGATCAACGGGGCCAAGGTCACGGCCATCCCCTGCTCGCGAAGCGCCTCATCGAGGGCTTCCGCCTGGGTCAGAGTCCGGGGAAACCCATCGAGAATCACACCTTCATCACAATCGGGCTGGGTGATGCGTTCGATGACCATCTCCACCGTAACCCGGTCCGGGACGAGCTCGCCGCGTTCCATATATCCGTGGGCCATTCGACCCAGCTCGGTTCCCTCGCTCAGGTGATGCCGAAACAGGTCGCCGCTGGAGACGTGGGGAATCCCCAGCACGTCCACCAGACGCTTGGCCTGGGTCCCTTTTCCCGACCCCGGGGGACCTAGCATGACGACGACGGTACTCATCCCTTCCTCTCTCACATCCAGGAGCTCAGCAGCTCGAGGCCCGAATCCTCTGGCCCGTGCTACTTGATGAACCCCTCGTAATGGCGCATCAACAGCTGCGCTTCGAGCTGACGCATGGTATCCAGCACCACGCCGACCACAATGAGCAATCCAGCCGAGGTGATGAGCAGCCTGGTCTGCATAAAGATGTCGACGATGTAGGGCAGGACAGCCACAATGCCCAGGAAGAGCGCGCCGATGAGGGTGATGCGCTTATATATGCGATCGATGTACTCGGCGGTGCGACGACCCGGCCGAACTCCCGGGATGAAGCCGCCCTGACGCTGCAGAGTACCCGGCAGATCCTGCTGCTGCACCATCACGTCGGTATAGAAGTACGTGAACCCGACCACAGCCAGGAAGTACATCACCCCGTACCCAGCGCTCTGCGCACTGAAGAAATCCATGGTCGATGCCGCAAGGCTGGCCACGAAGGGGCTCTCCGCGGTCATGAAGAACTGGGCAATCACCGCCGGGAAGGTCAAGATCGACTGGGCGAAGATCAGCGGGATCATCCCGGCCGTGTTGATCCGCAGCGGGATGTGCGTGCTCTGCCCCCCGTACATCTTCGTTCCCCGGACGCGCTTCCCGTACTGGACCGGAATGCGCCGCTCACCCTCCTGGACTACCACGATGAAGGCAACCGTGATGGCCGTGATGATGAGGAAAATTCCGATGGTCACGAATCCCATCAGGGCACCGCCGGGGCCGACGCCCTGCGCCTGGACCCAGGTGGTGATCAGATTCTCGGGCACTCGGGCCACGATGCCGGCGAAGATGATGAGAGACAGTCCATTGCCAATACCCTGCTCTGAGATCAACTCACCCAGCCAGATGGCGAACATAGTGCCAGCCGTCATCGATCCCAGTATGGCGACGGTGGAGATCATCTGCTCGGCAGTCGCGAACCCGAATCCCGGCAGGACCTGCGCCGGACCGCTGACGTTCACCAGACGAATCTGTCCCATCGCCTGCAGCAGGCCCAGGGGCACGGTCAGGTAGTACGTCCACTGGTTCATCTTCTCCTGCCCGGCCTGTCCCTCCTGAGCGAGACGCTCGAGACTGGGGATAATGGGAACCAGGAGCTGGAGGATAATGGACGCCGTCACGTACGGGTAGACGCCCGCTGCCATGACCGAGAACTGGGCCAGCGCCCCGCCAGACAACATGTCGATGAGACTGAACAGCCGGCTGGCACCGCCGGTCCCGGCCAGCAACTGGGCCAGGGCCGCCCGATCGACCCCCGGGACTGGCACGTGCGCCGCCAGCCGGAAGATCACCAGGATCAGCAGCGTGACCAAGAGCTTCCGCCTCAAGTCCGGCAACGTCATGGCACTCTTCAAAGCACTAAGCATCTTCCTATCCCTCTATCTAGCTCGCTACACCTACTTGCACCAATAACTACCTACCGCGTGCGACGACCGCCTCGCTGCCAGGGGAGCTCCTCCACGGTACCCCCGGCCGCTTCGATCTTCGCGCGGGCGTTCTTGGAAAACCGATGCGCCTTCACCGTCACGGCGAAATCGATCGCCCCTCGGCCCAGAACCGCGATCCACTCGTCGGCGTTGTTGATGACGCCCGCCTCGGCCAGCGTCTGGGGCGTTACCTCATCGCCCTCCGAAAAGCCCGCCAGGACGATCCGGTTCACATTGACGGGTGTGAACTCCACCCGCCACGGATCGGAGAAGTCCGCCCCCCGGGGCTTGCCGAGTCGCTGCCAGAGCGGCGTCTGTCCGCCCTCAAAGCCGGGTCGTACCCCCCCGCCACTGCGCGAATTCTGACCCTTCATCCCACGCCCCGCGGTCTTGCCATAGCCGGATCCCCGACCACGGCCCACGCGCTTCCGCTTCTTCTTCTCTCCCTCTGCTGGTTTTAGCTCGTGCAGCTTCATAACCGCCTCCAACCGCTACTCCTGCCCCTCAGTCTCCTCCACCGTCACCAGATGGCTCACCTTGTTCACCATTCCGCGGATGGTGGGCGTATCGCCAAGCTCCACCGTCTGGTTCATGCGCCGGAGGCCCAGAGCTCGGACCGTCCGTTTCTGAACCCGTTTGCATCCAACCGGGCTCTTGGTCAAGGTGATCCGCAGTCTTCCGCTCATTGCCCCCGACTCCAGAACGGCGTCACTCGCTCCACCGGGACGCCCCGCTCGCGCGCTACGTCCTCGATGGTACGCAGCTTGTTCAGCCCGTCCATCGCCGCCCGTACAACGCTCAGCGCATTAGGGCTGCCGAGGGACTTGGTGAGCACGTCGTCTATGCCAGCCGCCTTGAAGACCGCGCGCACATTCTCGGAGGCGATGGTGCCGGTGCCGGGAGCAGCCGGTTTCATCAGCAACTGCGCTCCACCGCAGACCCCAGTCACCTCGTGAGGAATGGTGGACCCCAGTCGCGGCACCGTCATCATCTCCTCGCGGGCCCGGTCCATCGCCTTGTGAATCGCGTCGGGCACTCCGCGCGCCTTCCCAATACCCATACCGATCCGTCCGTGATTGTCGCCCACCACAGCGACAACGCGGAAGGAGAAGCGCCGACCGCCCTTAACGACGTTGGCAACCCGTGTGATATCTACGACGTGCTCATCCAGTTCTTCTCTCGCCATTCTGCCTCCGTAACCCTAGAACTCCAGTCCCTTCTCGCGGGCCGCTTCCGCCAGCGCCTTCACGCGGCCGTGAAACTTGTACCCGCCGCGATCGAAAACCACCGCCTCAATCCCCTTCTCACGCGCTCGCTCCGCCACGGTCTCGCCGACCAGCCGAGCCTGCTCCGTCTTCGACAACCCGTCCAACTGAGGCCTGATGGCCGTGTCGACGGTCGAAGCGGAGACCAGCGTCTCGCCTTCCCAATCGTCTATGACCTGGGCATAGATATGCTGCAGGCTACGGAAGACATTGAGACGCGGCCGCTCCTGGGTGCCGGAAACCTTCGCGCGTATGCGCTTGTGTCGTCTCCGACGCGCTGCTGCCCGATCAACTTCTGGCATATCTCACCTTCAAACCTTCCTCACATAACAGGTGGTCACCCAACTTAGGCCCTCCCGGACCTCCGACCCCTATCAAACTCTAGTAGGTGCCGGCACCGATCTTGCCGGCCTTACCGGCCTTGCGGGGCACGTGCTCGCCGACATAGCGAACCCCTTTCCCCTGGTACGGTTCCGGCGGCCGCCACGCCCGTATCTGGGCCGCTACCTGACCAACCTTCTCCTTGCTGATCCCCCTCACCGTGATGATCTTCTTCCGCGGCTGAACATCGAAATCGATGCCCTCGGGGTTGGCGATTCGTAGGGGGTGAGAGAAGCCCAACTGCAGATCCAGCGATCCGTCATTCATCAGCTCCACCCGGTAGCCGACCCCGTGAATCTCCAACTGTTTCTCGTACCCCTCCGTCACGCCGATCACCATGTTGTTCAACAAGGACCGGCTCAGACCGTGCAGCTCCCGGTGTCGCCGCTGATCCGTGGGGCGGCGCACCAGAAGCGTCGTGTCCTCTTGGGCGATCTCGATATCCGGGTGAAACTCCCGGTCGATGGTCCCTTTCGGTCCCTCCACCGTGACTCTATTCCGGTCAATTCTAACCGTGACCCCCTCGGGTAAGGGAATCGGCATTCTTCCGATGCGTGACATCCTATCTCCTCCTCCAACCACCTACCAAACGTAGCAGAGCACCTCGCCACCGATACCCATGCGGCGGGCCCGCTGACCGGTCATCACGCCCTTCGATGTCGTCATGATGGCGACGCCCATCCCGCCCTTCACCCAGGGAATATCGGACGCCCCGCGGTAGATGCGACGACCGGGGGTGCTGACCCGTTTGATCTCCCGGATCACCGGATGGCGTTCCTTCCTCTCGCCGACGTACTTGATGTCAATAACCAAGCTCGGCTGAGAATCGTGCTCGACCATCCGATAATCCTGAATGAACCCCTCTTCCTTCAGAATCTCGGCAATCGCGACCCGCATCTTGGAAGAAGGCATGGACACGCTCGGGTGACCGGCCGTCAATGCGTTGCGGATTCGCGCTAACATATCAGATATTGGATCAGTCATCGTCATTGGATCAGATCTCCCCGGCGGCCCGCTGCCCAAGCACCGCTCCTGGTTACCAACTCGCCTTCCTCACACCAGGAATCTCACCCTTGAGGGCCAGTTCCCGGAAGCAGATGCGGCAGAGTTGAAAGCGACGCATATAGCCGCGCGGCCGACCACAGCGCTTGCAGCGATTCACCTCTTGTACTTCGTACTTTCGGTCCTTCTCCCGCTCGATCAACGCCTTTCTCGCCATACGTGCTCCTCTCTACTGATACCGACTACTGAACCGGGCGACGAAAGGGCATCCCCAGCAACTCCAAGAGCCGGCGTCCCTCCTCGTCCGTCTGTGCCGTCGTCACCATAGTGATCTCCATCCCCCGGATCTGGTCCACGGAGTCATAGTCGATCTCGGGGAAGACCAGCTGCTCCGTCAATCCCACCGTGTAGTTGCCCCGGCCGTCCAGCTTGTCCTTGACGCCTCGGAAGTCGCGCTGCCGCGCCAAGGCCACATTCACCAACCGATCCAAGAACGCCCACATCCGGGGGCCCCGGAGCGTCACCTTGACGCCGATGGGGTCTCCCTCGCGAATTTTGAACACGGAGATTGACTTCTTGGCTCGGGTCACGACAGGCCGCTGTCCCACGATAGTCATCACATCCTGCACCGCGTGATCCAGCGCCCTGGGATTATCGGGGCCTTCCCCTACCCCCACGTTGACCACGACCTTTCGCAGGCGGGGAGCCTCCATCACATTGTCGTACCCAAACTCCTCCACCAACTGGGGTCGAATTTCTTCCTGGTACCGTTTCTTCAACCGCTGCATCTATCTACCTCTCTAACTGGGGATCGTCTCGCCGCACTTCTTGCACACCCGCACCTTCCGCCCGCCCTGACGCTCAAACCCGACGCGCGTGCGCTCATTACAGCCGGGGCATACGAGCATGACGTTCGAGCTGTGAATCGGCCCCTCATACTCGATGATTCCGGGCTGAACTTGCTGTCGCCCGGCCCGCATCGGGCGTTGGTGCTTTTTGATGATGTTCACCCCGGCGACGACGACCCGGTCCTTGCCCGGCATCACCTGCTTCACCTCACCCCGCAGCCCGCGCCCGTCGCCAGAGATGACCTCCACCGTATCGCCGCTCTTGATTCGATTCACCGTACCACCTCTTCCCTAACCTGCTACACCACTTCCGGCGCCAAGGAGACAATTTTCATGAACCCGAGTTCCCGCAACTCGCGGGCAACCGGGCCAAAGATGCGCGTGCCCAGAGGGTTGAAGCTCGTTCCCTCCAAAATCACCGCGGCATTGTCATCGAAGCGGATGCTCGATCCGTCGGGACGGCGGTGTTCCTTGGACGTACGCACGATCACCGCCCGCACGATTTCGCCCTTTTGCACCTGGGCACGCGCGGCCGCTCGTCTCACACTGCCGACCACGATGTCGCCCACCCCACCATATCTCCGCGCCGATCCTCCCGTCACACGGATCACGTTGAGATCGCGCGCCCCGGTATTGTCGGCGATGCGGATCTTACTCTCTTGCTGGATCATCGTCCGACCTCCGACAGCTCCGAGCGCTCCAGGACCTCGGCGACGCGCCACCGTTTCTCGCGACTCATGGGCCGGGACTCTACGATCCTCACCAGATCGCCGGTCCGGCAGCTGTTCTCCTCATCGTGCGCCTTATACTTCTTGCGCAGGCGCAAGACCTTCTCGTACAGCGGGTGACGTGCGCGACGCTCAACCTGCACCACCGCCGTCTTGTCCATCTTGGCGCTCAAGACGGTCCCGACTAACTCCCTCGGCTGCCCTTTCACCGCCCCTCCTCCGTCATCTCGGCGATCAACTCACGCTCTCGAAGAATCGTCTTCATCCGAGCCACGTCTCGCTTCACCCGCCTGACCTGGTTGAAATCCTCCAACCGTCCCAGATTCATCTGACGACGCAGGGCGAAGAGCTCCCGTTGAGCTTCCTCGATTCGAAGCCCTATCTCGTCGCTGGTCATCTCTCGGATCTCGCTTGGTTCTACCATGGCTTACTCTCCACTAAACGTCCTCGCGCTTCACAAACTGGCAGTCGATGGGCAGCTTGTGGGAAGCCCTGCGGAAGGCCTCGCGTGCCATCTCCTCGGATACACCGCTGAGCTCAAACAGAATTCGTCCGGGGCGCACCACGGCCACCCAGTGATCCACGTCACCCTTGCCCTTGCCCATCCGCGTCTCAGCCGCCTTCTGTGTCACCGGCTTGTCCGGGAAGATGCGAATCCAGTATTTCCCACGGCGGCGTACGTGTCGGACAATCGTCGTCCGCGCGGACTCGATCTGTCGGGACGTGATCCAACTCGGCTCGAGAGCCTGCAAGCCAAACTCGCCGAAGGCCAGCTCAGTTCCGCGGGAGGCCTTGCCCTTCATCCGACCACGAAACTGCTTGCGATACTTAACACGCTTTGGCATCAACATCGTCTCTACTCTCCATCCACCCTTGTCATCAGACGACGAAGGGCTGTTCCGCTGCCTCTTCCTCGGTAAGCACTTCGCCCTTGTAGACCCACACCTTCACCCCGATATTGCCGTAGGTGGTGGCTGCCTCATCCCGCGCGAAGTCGACGTTGGCCCGCAGAGTTTGCAGTGGCAACTGCCCTTCGTGTCGCCACTCTCGACGAGACATCTGTGATCCGGACAAGCGCCCCTTGCATTCCACCTTGATGCCCTCGGCACCGGCATCCATCGCGGACCTCACGGCTCGCTGCATGGCGCGACCGTGGTAGATGCGCCGCTCCAGCTGTGACGCGATGTTACTGGCCACGAGCCTGGCATCCAACTCCGGTTGCTCAACCTCCTGCACGTCGATGTTCGTCCGTTTCCCGGACAGGTCCTGCAATTCCTCGCGCAACTGCTTCACGTTGGATCCACGTCGCCCAATCACGATACCCGGTTTGGCTGTCCACACCGTTATGGAGACCTGGTTTGGGAACCGCTCAATCTCGATGCGCGAGATGCCGGCTCTTCGGGTTGCGGTCTCGTCGATGTGCTCGCGAATCCTTAGATCCTCGTGCAGAAGCTCGGCATACTCGTCGCCCTCAGCGTACCACCGCGACTTCCAGTCCCGGATGACCCCAATCCTGAACCCGTAGGGATGAACCTTGTGCCCCAAATTCTTCCTCCTTACTCTTCTTTCTCTTCCAGCACGACGGTAATATGCGACGAACGCTTGCGGATCATCTTAACGCGCCCGCGCGCACCGTAGCGCCGGCGGCGCCCCTTCCCCGGGTTGACCCCGGGCCCCTCATCAGCCACAATCTTCGCCACGAACAGCTCGTCCCGGGGAATTCCCAGGTTCTCCTCCGCGTTAGCGATGGCAGAGTTGATCACCTTGGTCACAGGCCGCGCCGCCGCGTGGGGCAGAAAGTGAAGCACGTGCAATGCCTCTTCGACGTCCATCCCCCGCACCTGATCGATCACCCGTCGGACTTTCCTCGGGGACATGTTTATGTGCTTCGCCTGGGCGACTATCTCGGTACCCATCTACCCCTACCCTCCGGGCTTCTTCATCACGCGCCCCTTCTTCTCCCGTCTCCGATGCCCGCGGAAGGTGCGCGTGGGGGCAAACTCGCCGAGCTTGTGGCCGACCATATCCTCGGTGATGTAGGTCGGGATGTGCCTGCGCCCATCGTGTACAGCGATGGTGTGCCCGACCATCTGCGGATAGATCGTCGAAGATCGGGACCAGGTCCGGATCACCCTCTTCTCGCCCCGTCGATTCATCTCCTCGACTTTCTCGAGGAGTTTTGGACTCACAAATGGATAACGTGCCATACCGCCTCTCTCCTTGCGACCTTAAACCCGACCAGCTACCGCCGGCGCTTGCCCCGTCGACGGACGATGTACTTATCCGACGGCTTGCTCGGGCTGCGCGTCTTCTTACCCATGGTCTTCTTCCCCCACGGCGTCTTGGGGCTGGGCATGCCGATACCGGTACGGCCCTCGCCGCCGCCGTGCGGGTGGTCACGCGGTGACATCACAGAGCCGCGCACCGTCGGTCGCCACCCTCGCCAGCGCTTGCGACCCGCCTTGCCCAGCTTGATGTGGCCGTGCTCCACGTTGCCCACCTGCCCGATGGTCGCCATACACCCCCGCTGAAACCGGCGAATCTCGCCGCTAGGCAGGCGAACCGTGACGTACTTCCCTTCCTTGGCGATGACCTGGGCCGACGTCCCCGCCGAACGGGCGATCTGACCGCCCTTTCCCGGGGTCAGCTCGACGTTGTGCACCATGGTGCCCGTGGGAATGCGCTCCAGCGGGAGCGCATGTCCCACATCGATCTCGGCATCAGTCCCGCTCATCACCCGATCGCCCACATGCAACCCGAGCGGTGCTATGACATACCGTTTCTCACCGTCGGTATACACCAGGAGGGCGATCCGGGCGGAGCGATTCGGGTCATACTCGATGCTGTCCACCACGGCGGGAATCCCCGTCTTGTCACGCTTGAAATCGATCAGTCGATACTTCCGCTTGTGCCCGCCACCGCGGTGCCGCACCGTGATACGACCCTGGACGTTTCGCCCGGCTCGCCTGTGCAACGGTCGCAACAAGCTGCGCTCCGGCTCCGTCCTCGTGATCTCGTCGAACGTCGGATCGGTTCGACCGCGCTGACCCGGCGACGTCGGGTTATACACTTTCACTGCCATACTAGACTGCTCCCTCAAAGATGTCTATACGCTCGCCTTCAACCAGAGTGACCAGCGCCTTCTTCCACGGCCCTTTGTACGAGCGCCAGCCCAGCTTCGCGGGCACGATCATCGTGTGGACCTTGTCCACCTGCACTTCATAGATAGACTCAACCGCCTTCTTGATCTCGATCTTGTTGGCCCTCGGATGGACCTCAAAGGTGTACTTCCCGAGCTCCGATGCCTGGAAGCGCGTCTTCTCCGTATCAACCGGTCGGACGATGATCTCGTAAGGATTCATAGCTCACCTACCCTAGAATTCGCTCTACAACCTGCAGCGCGTCCACCGGCATCAGAATCTTGTCGTACGATAACAGATCGCGCACATTCAGATAACTGGCATTCAGTATCTTCACCTGGGGCAGGTTCCTGGACGCCCGCTCCACGGTCTGGTCTCGCTCCGGCAGCAGAAGCAGGACACTGCCATCCACACCCCAGCTCTCCAAAGCCGCCGCCATTGTCCTGGTCTTGGGCGTCTCCATCTTCAGCGAATCCACCACTACGATCTGATCCTCTTGCGCTTTGGCGGACAGAGCCGCACGCAGCGCCGCCCGGCGCATCTTCCGGGGCATCTTCTTGCTGTAGTCCCGCGGCCTCGGCCCGTGGGCCACCGCACCGCCCACGAACAGATTGACCCGCCGGCTTCCGTGTCGCGCCCTTCCGGTCCCCTTCTGCCGATACCATTTGGCCGTGGTGCGGTTCACCTCACCCGTAGTCTGGGCCTTGTGGGTGCCCAGGCGCGCATTGGCCCTCTGCCGCTCAAAGGCCTGGTGCATCAAAGGGACATGGACGGCCGCCTCGAAGATATCGGCCCGCAGTTCGATCTCCCCGGCTACCTCGCCCTTCATATCATACATCGGAATATGCATCATGAACCTCACTCACCGCGCCTCGTGGTCAACTCGCGCGACTTTCGCGCTGGCTTGACCTCGACGAGTCCGCCCCTGGCGCCCGGCACACTCCCGCTCACCGCCAGCAGGTTCCTTTCGGGGTCCACCAGCTCAACCCGCAGGTTCTGAGCTGTGACGCGCGCATTCCCCATCCGTCCGGCCATGCGCTGCCCCTTCCAGACTTTCGACGTTCCCGTCGTACCACCGATAGAGCCGGGGGCGCGGTGACGATCCGACTGCCCGTGGGTCTTGGGGCCACCGGCGAAGCCGTGACGCTTCACACCGCCGGCGAAACCCCGTCCCTTAGACAGGCCGGCCACGTCGACGCGGTCTCCCACCTCAAACACGTCCGCCAGGACTTTCTGGCCCACTTCGACCTCGTCATCGTCGCCCAGCGGAACCTCCCGCAGATGACGCAACGGCGGCAGGTCATTCCGACCCAGATGGCCCTTCTCGCCCCCGGTCAACTTTCGAACTTTCACCTCGTCGAAGCCCAGCTGAGCAGCCCGATACCCGTCCCGCTCCACGGTCTTCACCTGAGTAACGTAGCAAGGCCCAGCTTCGATGACCGTCACCGGTACTGCCTCGCCTCGCTCGTTGAATATCTGCGTCATACCGACTTTCTTACCCAGTATTGCCTTCACCGTACTACCTTCCTGTTACTCAACTGAAAACCTCCGACGGAGGACTCCCGTTCTCTCACCATCGATCATCAGAGGGCGGCCGCCCTCTCCCGTGAGAGCAGACGCCACAACCTGGAGGAGGGAGTAAGCACATCGCTCCCTCCTCCATGGTGTCTTCCCCACTCCAGCTCTCTACAGCTTGATCTCGATGTCTACGCCAGCCGGAAGGTTCAACCGCATCAACGAATCGATGGTCTTATCGTCAGGCTCGATCACGTCGATCAACCGCTTATGCGTGCGGATCTCGAAGTGCTCGTGTGAGTCCTTGTGAACGAAGGTGGATCGCCGCACCGTGAAACGCTCGTTCTTGGTGGGCAGAGGCACAGGCCCAGCCACCCTCGCCCCGGTGCGTTCAGCGGCCTCCACGATCCGCTTAGCGGACTCGTCTAGAACCCGATGATCGTATGCTTTGAGCCGGATTCGGATCTTCTGCTGCGTCGCCATACCCTTACCTAGTCCAGGATCTCGCTCACGGCGCCGGCACCAACCGTTAAGCCACCCTCACGGACGGCGAAGCGGAAGCCCTTCTCCACCGCGACAGGCTCGATCAGCTTCACCTCCAGGTTGACCCGATCGCCGGGCATCACCATCTCGACACCATCGGGCAAGGTGATCTCTCCGGTCACGTCCAACGTCCGGATATAAAACTGGGGACGGTACCCGGTGAAGAACGCCTTGTGGCGCCCGCCCTCGTCCTTGCGAAGCACGTAGACCTCGCTCATGAAGTGATCGCGGGGCTCGATGCTGCCCGGAGCCGCCACCACCTGCCCGCGCTGCAGCTCGTCCCGATCGACACCGCGCAGGAGAAGCCCGGCGTTGTCTCCAGCCACCACGCTCTCGAGCTTCTTGTGGAACATCTCCATGTCGGTGACGACGGTCTTGATGGGATCCTCTCGAAGCCCGATGATCTCCACGTCGGTCATGGGCTTCATCGAACCCCGCTCCACACGCCCGGTGACGACCGTCCCGCGGCCCTTGATCGAGAAGATGTCCTCGATGGGCATCAGGAAGGGCTTGTCCTCATCTCGCTCAGGCGTCGGGATGTAGTCATCGATGGCACGCATCAACTCCCAGATCGACTCGTACTCAGGAGCATCCGGGTCAGTGTTCTCGCTCTGCAGAGCATTAAGAGCACTACCCTGGACAATGGGAATCTCATCCCCCGGGAAGCCGTAGCCATCCAGAAGCTCACGGGTCTCCAGCTCGACCAGCTCCAGCAGCTCCGGATCCTCCATCAGATCTGCCTTGTTCAAGAAGACGACGATGGCGGGCACGTCTACCTGGCGGGCCAGAAGCACGTGCTCCCGCGTCTGAGGCATGGGCCCATCCGCCGCCGAGATGACCAGAATGGCCCCGTCCATCTGCGCGGCGCCGGTGATCATATTCTTGATGTAGTCGCGGTGTCCGGGGCAGTCGATGTGCGCATAGTGCCGGTTCTCCGTCTCGTACTCCACGTGAGCAATGGCCACCGTCAAGATCTTCGTCGCATCGCGGCGGAACATCTTGGCATCGGCCTTTGCCACCTGATCGTACTCTTTGAACTCAGCAAGACCCTTCAGGGACAGAACCTTCGTCATTGCCGCGGTGAGCGTGGTCTTACCGTGGTCGATATGACCAATGGTGCCGACGTTCACATGGGGCTTCTCGCGTTCAAAAACCTCTTTCGCCATTTCTCACTCCTTTTCGGATGTTGTCACTGATGATGCTTACCAGCCTCCGCCCTCGATGATAGCGTGCATTCTCTGCTGGTCTACTTCCGCATACCGGTCGAACTCCATTGTAAACATCCCCCGCCCCTGGCTCAGGCTGCGCAGCATCGTCGCGTACCCAAACATCTTGGCCAGCGGAACGAAGGCCCGTATCGCTCGTAGCCCCTCGGACCGAGAGGACATCTTCCTGATCTCTGCCCCCCGAGCGTTCAAATCCGACATCACGTCGCCGGTGTACTCCTCCGGCGTCACCACCTCCAAGTCCATCAACGGCTCCAGGACCACTGGTTCTGCTCTTTCTACCGCTTCGTTGAAGGCTTTGGTGCCAGCCACTTTGAACGCCAACTCCGAAGCCGTCTCTTCCAAATACCTGGCCCCGATGAAGCGCACCTTCACGTCGATCATCGCGTAACCGACCAGTACGCCGCTCTCCATGGCCTCCCGACACCCCTGCTTCACCGCGTCCACCAGGTGATCAGGCAGCGATTCCTCGGGGAGCTCATTCTCGAACACGAATCCCTCCCCAGCCGGCGCCGGGCTCACTTCCAGCTGGACGCGAGCAAAATGCGGGCGCCCTCCCGTCTCGCGATTGAAAAGCGCTTGCGCCTCCGCCGGCTCCGTGATGGTCTCACGATAGCTGACGCGGGGGCGACTGACACGACCCTCGACCCCAAACTCCCTCTTGAGCCGATCGGTGAGGATCTCCAGATGCAGCTCCCCCATCCCAGAGATGAGGGTCTGCCCCGTCTCACCATCCGTGCTGACCACGAAGGTGGGATCCTCCTCGGCCAACCGTCGGAGGCCCTCACTCAACCGCTCCTCATCGGCCGCCGACCGCGGCTCAACAGCCACCGAGATCACCGGTTCCGGAAACGAAATAGACTCCAGGATTATGGGAGCACTGGGCCCACACAGGGTGTCGCCGGTGAACGTGTGCTTCAGCCCCGGCGCCGCACCGATGTCCCCAGCGCGCAAGCTATCGATCTCCTCGCGCCGGTCGGCGAACATGCGGAGCAGCTTCCCCACCCGCTCCTTCCGCTCTTTGGTGGTGTTCGCCACCCGGGTCCCGGTCTCGATCGCCCCGGAGTAGACCCGAAAAAAGGCCAAGCGCCCCACGTAAGGATCCGTGGCGATTTTGAAGACCAGGGCCGCTAACGGCGCTTCTGGATCGGCCGGCCGACTCTCCATCGCGTCTGTATAGGGGTTGATCCCCTGAACGGCCGGGACATCGGTAGGCGCCGGCAGATAGTCCACCACGGCGTCCAGGAGGGGCTGGATCCCCTTATTGCGCAGCGCTGAGCCGCACAACACCGGCTGCAGCTTCCCCGAGAGCGTGGCCCGCCGTAGGGCGCCCCGCAGTTGGGCCCCCGAGGGCTCCTCGCCCTCCAGGTAGAGCATCATCAACTCATCGTCGGTCTCGATGATCTGCTCGATGGCGCGCTCCCGAGCGGCCCCGGCAATATCCTCCAACTCCCGGGGGATATCGATCCTCTGAGGTTCGGCACCCAATCTACCGGTCCAAACCACGGCCTGCATATCGAGAAGATCCACCACGCCGCGGAACTCATCCTCACGACCGATGGGCCATTGAACCGGTACCGGGTTGGAGACTAGCCGCTCGCGGATGGTCTCTACAGCGCGCTCGAAGTCAGCGCCCAGCCGATCCATCTTGTTCACGAAGGCGACCAACGGGACGCCAAACCGCTGCGCCTGGCGCCACACCGTCTCGGACTGAGGCTCCACGCCGGCCATCCCGTCGAAGACGACGACGCCGCCGTCCAACACCCGCAAGCTACGTTGGACCTCGGCGGTGAAATCGATGTGTCCCGGCGTATCGACGATGTTGATCTGATGATCCCTCCAGAAGCAGGTGACAGCAGCGGCGGTGATGGTGATCCCTCTCTCTCGCTCCTGGGCCATCCAATCCGTCACCGTCGTCCCCTCATCCACGCCCCCCATGCGATGGGTACGGCCGGTGTAGAAGAGGATATGCTCCGTGGTGGTCGTCTTGCCCGCGTCGATATGGGCGATGATGCCGATATTTCGAATGCGGTCCAGCGAGTGACCTTTCATCATAGCCTACTTTTCATCCTGCAATCTTCACTCGCTCTTCCCGGACCGCGACTCTTGTAAACGTGCTATTCCTAAGAATGCTTGATCACCAACGATAATGGGCAAAGGCACGGTTGGCCTGGGCCATCCGGTGCATCTCATCCTTCTTCCGGTACGCTGCGCCCGTCTCATCAGCTGCATCCATCAACTCGGCGGCGAGCTTCTCCGCCATGGAATGACCCGGGCGGTTCCGAGCCGCATCGAGCAGCCAGCGCATAGCCAGGCTGGCCTGTCGGCTGCGCGGCACCTCCACTGGAATCTGATAGGTCGATCCACCCACCCGGCGGGGCTTCACCTCGAGCGAAGGCCTGAGGTTCTTCATGGCCTGCTCCAGGACCTCCACGGGAGGTTTGCCGGTTCGCTCGGCGATGCGGTCGAGCGTCTCATACATAATCCCTTGGGCGACGCTCTTCTTCCCCCCCATCATGATCCTGTTGATGAGATCGGAGACCAGCAAGCTGTTATAGCGTACGTCCGGCTGCAGTTCCTGCTTAGGTGGTGTGTATTTTCGAGGCATAATGACCCTTCACCCTAATCCGGCTTCTTGGCGCCGTACTTGGACCGCTGCTGATTGCGCCCTTCCACGCCCTGGGAATCGAGAACGCCACGGACGATGTGGTAGCGCACACCCGGCAAGTCCTTCACTCGTCCCCCGCGGACCAGAACCACGGAGTGCTCCTGCAGCGAGTGTCCCTCGCCCGGGATATAGGCCGTCACCTCGATCCCATTGGTCAACCGCACACGGGCGATCTTCCGCAGCGCCGAATTCGGCTTCTTAGGCGTCATCGTGCGCACCTGGGTGCACACCCCGCGCTTCTGAGGCGCACCACCGGGCTGCTTCGACCGCTCCTGCTTGAGCGAGTTGAAGCGGTAATGAAGGGCAGGCGCCTTGTCCTTCCCCTCCTTTACCTCTCGTCCTTTGCGAACCAACTGATTAATTGTGGGCACCTCTATCCTCCATCCCCTCGTCCTGCTCGTACCCCTAAAAAGACTCTTTGCAGATTCATAGAAAAAGGCCATCCACCCGTATCGATGGCCCTCTCCCGATCAACCGTCTTTCAAACTACTCAGGCAGCGGGGTCATAAGCCGCTGCCCTTCCAGCGAGCACATATTTTACCACAAACCCGCGGGAAGTCAAATCACCGTCTCGAGACAAGTAGAGCCTTATCATTCTCGCCGTTGAGGTGACCGGCCCTCCCTTCAAAATCTCGGAGACCGAATCGGACGCTTTCTTAAGCCAATCCGGGCCATCGTGCTGCCCTCCCCAGGGCCGGTCACCTTGGCCACAGAAGAAATCCTTGTCTTGACAAGAGTTTCAAGGCCTACCGCTCCTGCGCGCCTGCCCGCCCGTCGCCGGCGGGCAGATCAAGCTATCGACGCAGGTCCAGAAGCCCCATACCAATCCGCGGGGGCCGCTTCTCCTCCTCATCCTTCCCGAAGTGAAGCACTTCACCCTCCCGGGTGACCGCCTCAATGCCCAGTCCCAGGCTCTGCATCTCTTTCACCAGCACTTTGAAGGAGGCGGGAACGCCAACGTCCTTCACAG
The DNA here is from genome assembly GCA_007118795.1 of Thermoflexales bacterium. Taxonomy (GTDB): domain Bacteria; phylum Chloroflexota; class Anaerolineae; order B4-G1; family B4-G1; genus SKLM01. The sequence goes on from SKQX01000188.1 coordinate 23,018, forward strand.
GCTCGCCCTTGACGATGGATTCGTACACCTCGACCCGTCCCTGGACGTCGTCGGACTTGACGGTGAGCATCTCCTGGAGCGAGTGAGCCGCCCCGTAGGCCTCCAGGGCCCAAACCTCCATCTCACCGAACCGCTGACCACCAAAGCGGGCCTTGCCCCCCAATGGCTGCTGGGTGACCAGGCTGTAGGGCCCGGTGGATCGTGCGTGAGCCTTGTCCTCCACCAGGTGGTGGAGCTTCATGATCGGCCTGTACCCCACCGTGACAGGCCGGTCCAGGGGCACCCCTGTCTTACCGTCGTAGAGCGTCATCTTGCCCAAGATGGGCAGGGGATCGCCGGTCTCGAGACTGACCTGGTTGGCCAGGCGCTCGACGGCCTCAGCGTCCAGATCGCCCGCGTCCCGCCCGTGATCCTGGAGCCAGATGCGCAGACACGCCACGCGCGCCTGCCGATCGGCCTCGTATTGGTCCACGGATCCACGCGAGTCGTTCTCGAAGACCAGGACGCTGTCCGGTTCGTACCCCTGCTCGCGTAACCACTCTCTGAGGACGGCCCGCCGGGCGTAGATTCGATCCGTGAGCAGCTGATCGGTGTCGTAATCCTGATCCTCCAACCACGCCAGGATGTAAAAGAGACTCGCTTCCTCGTCGGACTGCAGTGAGTCCAAGGGGTAGTCCTGAGCCTTCAGCCACGCCCAGGCTCGTTCGTTGATCTCCCTCCACGCCCGATCGATAAGCCACGCCCGGGCAAGATCCGCCTCGATCTGGGGCTCCTCGGCCCCGTCGAAGGCGGGGGAAACCGCTCGGAACCCAAGGCGCGACGCTGCCCAACCGAGATGCGTCTCCAAGATCTGGCCGATGTTCATGCGTCCCGGGACACCCAGAGGGTTGAGGAGGATATCGACGGGCGTGCCGTCGGCCAAATAGGGCATGTCCTCGACGGGCAGCACCTTGGAGATGACCCCCTTGTTCCCGTGCCGTCCGGCGATCTTATCCCCGGCTGTAAGCTTCCGGAGCTGCGCGACGTTCACCCGCACCCTCCTCTCCACCCCGGTGGGGAGATCGCGATGCTCGTCTCGATCGAAGGAGCGCACGTCCACGACCGTACCCCGCTCCCCGTGGGGCATGCGCAGACTCGAATCCTTCACATCCCGGGCCTTCTCGCCGAAGATCGCCCGCAACAGTTTTTCCTCGGGACTCAGCTCCTTCTCGCCCTTGGGCGTGATCTTGCCCACCAGAATGTCCAGCGGGCCCACCTCCGCACCCACTCGAACGATCCCCTCTTCGTCCAGGTCCCGCAACGCCGTATCCCCCACGTGGGGGATGTCTCGCGTGATCTCCTCGGTCCCGAGCTTGGTGTTGCGGGCCTCAATCTCGTACTCCTCGATGTGGATGGAGGTGAACTTGTCGTCGCGAACGAGTCGCTCACTGATCAGGATGGCATCCTCATAGTTGCCGCCCTCCCAGGACAGGAAGGCGCACAACACGTTCTGTCCCACAGCCAACTCACCACTCTGGGTGGAGGAGCTGTCGGCAAGAACGTCCCCCTTCTTCACATGCTGGCCTTTATAGACGATCGGTCGCTGGTTGATACAGGAGCTCTGGTTGGAGCGCTCGTACTTGCGGAGCCGATAGGTCCGAACGCCGTTCAGACCGCGAACGACAACCTCTCGCCCCGTCACGCCAATCACCTCGCCGTCGTCTTCGGCCAGGACCAGCTGACCCGAATCACGGGCCGCCGCGCCCTCGATGCCGGTGCCCACGATGGGGGCCTCGGGCTCCAAAAGGGGCACGCCCTGCCGCTGCATGTTCGACCCCATCAGCGCGCGGTTGGCATCGTCGTGCTCCAGGAACGGGATCAGCGCCGCCGACACACCCACGACCTGGCTCGGAGCGACGTCGATATAGTCGACGCGGCGAGGCGGCACCACCCGGAAGTCCCCAGCATGCCGGACTGTCACCCGATCCTCCAGGAAGCGGCCCTCATCGTCCAGAGCCACGGTGGCCTGCGCCACTCGGGCGCGGTCCTCCCGATCCGCCGAGAGAAACTCAGACTCGTCCGTCACCATCGGTTGCACCGGCACTTGCTCGCGAAGACCGAGGGTTCCTATGGTCTCGGCCACCTCCGCCGTCACCCGGGCGCCCGCTTCGGCGACCACCTCCCCGCTCTCAGGATCGGTGACATCGTCCCGGAGAATGTGGCCCATCAGGGCCTCAGCGGTGGGCGCGACCCGGCTGATCACCTTGCGGAAGGGTGTCTCCACGAACCCGAAATCGTTGATGCGCGCGTGGGTAGCCAGCCGGACAATCAAGCCGATGTTCGGTCCCTCAGGGGTCTCCACGGGACAGACACGTCCATAATGGGTATAATGGACATCGCGCACCTCAAAGCCAGCGTACTCACGTCGCAGCCCGCCCGGTCCCAGAGCCGACAGGGTCCGCTTGTGCGTCAGCTCGGCCAGAGGGTTGGTCTGCTCCATGAATTGGGACAACCGACTGGAGCCGAAGAACTGTCGGATGGCGGCCACATACGGCCGGATATTGATCAGCGTCACCGGCGTCATGGACTCGGCGTCGCGGCTGGACATCCGGTCGACTACGATGCGCTCCATGCGACGCAGGCCCACCCGGAGCTTGTTCTGCACCAACTCACCCACGGTCTTGATGCGCCGGTTGCCCAGGTGATCGATATCGTCGGCGTCCTCGATGCCGTTGTTGACGCGGATCATATGGCGCACGATGGAGACCACATCCCGCTTGGTAACCGTGCGGTGATCGAGGTCGATGTCGAAGTTGAGGCGTTGATTGAGCTTGTAACGTCCCACCTGCTTGAGATCATAGCGGCGGGGGTCGAACAGCTGCTCCTCCAAGTACTGACGGGCGTTGTCCAGCGTCGCAGGATCGCCAGGGCGCATCCGCCGGTAGAACTCCACCAGGGCTTCCTCGGCCACCGTCCGTCCTCCGCTGGGCTCCCAGTCCGGTTCCTGGCGGAAGGTCGCCGGGATGTACTGATGCTCGGGGTTGCTGTCCGAGTCCTCGAACAACTTCAGGAGCGTTTCGTCGGTCCCGTCCTGCAGGACATCATCTCCCGTACCGTCGTCCACCGCGGCCAAGGCCCGCA
>SKQX01000233.1 GCA_007118795.1 Thermoflexales bacterium
CCTTCGAGCAGGTGGAGTGTGGCTTCACTGAGGAGGCCGCCGTCGCGGAAGCGTCACGGTGTCTCGCCTGCGCGTGCCAGGTGAACGGCCTCTGCGAGTTGCAGGATCTGGCTGCCGAATACGGCGTTCCCGAACCGACGTCTGACGGTCAATGCCACCGCTATGAGATCGATCCCGATCCGAACCCCTTTGTCTTCGTCGACCGGAACAAGTGCATCCTGTGCGGACGGTGCATCCGCGCCTGCGAGGAGATCCAGAACCGCGATGTCTGGAGCTTTGCTAACCGGGGCTTCGAGACGAAGCTCGTCGCCGGTGCCGACCAGCCTATGCTGGACGCTCGATGCGAGAGCTGCGGGCAGTGTGTGGCATACTGCCCCACGGGCGCCCTGTTCGACAAGATGAGTGTAGGGCGGGGATGGCTGGGGGAGGCCGAGCGCGTGCGGACAACCTGCGTCTACTGTGGGGTGGGCTGCACTTTGGACCTGCACGTGCGGGATGGCGAGATCGTGCGCGCGACCTCCAGCGAGGACGCCGCGGTCAACGGGCTGGCGCTCTGCGTCAAGGGACGCTACGGGTACGACTTCGTCAACCACCCGGACCGGCTGGTGCGACCGTTGGTTCGGGCCGGGCTGCTGGCTGACGTCACCAAGCGCGTGGAGAGTGGCGCGTGGAGAGTGTACGACGACGGTCAGGACGGTCACGGCACGACCACCATCGCGCCGGACACGTTTATCGAGACGGATTGGGATACGGCTCTGGATCTGACGGCGCGCAAGTTCGCTGAGGCAAGAGCCGAGGGCGGTCCGGAGGCGTTTGGCATGCTGGTATCGGCCAAGTGTACCAACGAGGAGAACTACCTGTTCAGCAAGTTCGCGCGGCAGCTGATGATGACCAATACCATCGACCATTGCGCTCGCCTCTGACACAGCGCAACTGTCGCCGGTCTGGTGACAAGTTTTGGCAGTGGCGCGATGACGAACTCGATTCAGGACATCACCGAGGAGAGCAACTGCATCTTCATCATCGGCAGCAATACTACTGAGCAGCATCCTGTTATCGGGATCAAAGTCAGGGCGGCAAAGCGACGCCGTGGGATAAAGCTGATCGTGGCGGATCCGCGTCATGTCGACATCGCCGATTATGCGGATCTGCATCTGCAGCCTGAGCCCGGTACGGACATCGCTCTCTTGAACGGATTGATGCACGTCATCATCCGCGAGGGGTGGCACGACGAAGTGTTCATCGCCGAACGGACCGAAGGCTTCGCCGCCCTGAAGGAAACGGCCCAGCGGTATTCGCCGGAGGTAGCCAGTGGCATCACGGGAGTTCCTGTCGAGGACATTGAGGAGGCGGCTCGGTTGTTGGCCGAAAACCGGCCTGGGGCTCTCCTCTATTGCATGGGGATCACGCAGCACGTCACTGGCGTGGACAACGTGATGAGCGTTGCCAATCTGCAGATGCTACTCGGAAACGTGGGGGTACCGGGCGGTGGGGTCAACCCGCTGCGGGGTCAGAACAACGTTCAGGGCGCCTGCGATATGGGCAGCCTTCCCAATGTCTATGCGGGGTACCAGTCAGTGACCGATCCAGCCGTGCGGGAGAAGTTCGAGCGTGCGTGGGGCGTTGGTCTCTCGGATCAGGTCGGGTTGACGGTGACGGAGATGCTTGATGCCGCGGACGTGGGGCCGATCCGCTGTCTGTACATCATCGGCGAGAACCCTATGACCAGCGAGCCGGATCTGGATCACGTGCGGCACGATCTTGAGGAGACCGCGTTCTTGGTCCATCAGGATCTGTTCCTGAACGAGACCGGACGGATGGCCCACGTGGTCCTCCCGGCCGCCAGCTTCGCCGAGAAGGACGGCACCTTCACCAACACGGAGCGACGGGTGCAGCGTGTGCGGCAGGCGATCGAGCCCGTGGGCGAATCGAAGAACGATGCGTGGATCGTGACTCAGCTGGCCAAGCGACTGTTGGCTCTCGATGTAGCGAGTCCTCTGCCGGAGGCGCCCTACGCTGGGTGGGACTACGCGTGCGTCGAAGATGTGATGGCGGAGATCAACGTCCTGGCGCCCATCTATGGCGGCATCAGCTATCGCAGGCTGGACGAGGATGAGCAGCTCCAGTGGCCTGTGCCCACGGGGGAGCATCCGGGCACACCGATCCTTCACGTCGGCAGATTCAGCCGCGGAGTAGGTCGTTTCGCGGCTGTCGATCACCGCCCGCCCGCGGAGCTCCCCGATGAGGAGTACCCGCTGATGCTCACCACCGGCTGTGTTCTATACCACTGGCACAGCGGCACCCTAACCCATCACGCCGAGAACCTGGAAGCGATGTACCCGGAGGCGAAGATCGAGATCAGTGCCGATGATGCTGAAGAACACGGCATTGTGCACGGAGGGTGGGTGAGGGTCGCTTCGCGGAGGGGTGAGATCGTGGCCAAGGCTGAGATCACTGACCGTGTGCCCGCCGGCTTGATTTTCGCCACGTTCCACTTCGAGGATTCGGACGTGAACTACCTCACCAACTCGGCTCTCGATCCGGTGGCCAAGATTCCCGAGTTCAAAGTATCCGCCGTGAAGGTTGAGGCGGTGGATGGTCCCGCGCAAGAGTAGCAGGCGCGGGACGGGATAACCGATAGTATCGTTAGCAAGACTGCCCTCCTGCGGAAGCAGGAGGGCAGCGGCGCAGCAGGTCGGAGGCCCGCTTCTTGGCTGATAGCTAGATACTCAGGAGCGTCAGGAGCTTAAGCAGCGACAGCAACTGGGTTCCAGGAGCATCTGTGGCACTAGACTCGTGGTTCTATATGGGTCTGCCAGGAGGGGACTTCCTGACAGGTGAGTCTGTCAGGGTCCTCTCGGGCGATGATGAGCATGCCGGAGTTGGCCCGAGATAGTGATGCTGCGGGACAGTCCGATGAGAACGCGGTCTGCCATTTGAGGTCGTCCATGGGGAGGATAGCAGGAACCCGTGACACGTGGGGCTCAAGGTCGAGCTAGACCGAAAGAGGGGTGAGGGATGGACGTCGGCAGGATCTACCGTTACGCGCTGCAGCGCGAGTATGAAGGAAAGCGCTTCTTTGAGCAGAATGCTGATCGTATGGGCCACGCGGCTGTCGTGGGTGCGTTCCGTCGTCTGGCTGAGGAGGAGCAGAGGCACATCGACTTCATTCAGGGGTTGCTCGATACCCTCGAGCAGGGGGACTCGCAGCAAGAGGGAGACACGGCGTGGCAAGGCGAGGGATTCTTCTCCAAGCGCGCCGCGTCGGAGATGCTGGATCAGACCGTGGTGGAATCCATGGTGCCCGATCTTCCTGTCCTGCGCATGGCCTACCTGATCGAGCGTGACTTCGTCGAGTTCTACCGGTCGGCTGCTGAGAGGACCGAGGGTGAAGCTCAGGCGGCGTTGCGGATGCTTGCCCGCTGGGAGCGTGGACACGCGGAGTTCTTCCAGCAACTCCACGACACGGCCTTTGAGGAATATGCCGAGATGCCGTGGGGAGGTTAGAACAGGACAAGCCAGCACGTCGCAAATGCTGATACCCCGGCGAGATTCAGGTGCGCATCGGATCGGGCTGGTTGGGGGACACCGGCAAGGAGGGATGACGTGACTGGTTCGCACGGCCGTTGGCCAGCTACGGTTGATAGGCGCTTCGGGCGAAGGACAAGCCGAGGATGTGGAGCTAAGGACCCGAGATGACTTTGGCAGGGCTGGATCGATCGGGAAGACGCGTGGTAATGTTCGGGGGCAAGGGCGGCGTGGGGAAGACCACATCGTCGGCGGCCACGGCGCTTCACTACGCCCTGCGCGGAAAGCGGACGCTGATCATCACCTCTGACTATACACCCTCGCTGTCAGACATATTTGAGGCGCAGATCGGGCCCCGAGAGCGGGCAGTTCCCGGGGTCGACAATCTGTTTGCCCTGGAGATCGACCCGGACGAGGTGATGCGGCGCTGGAAGGAGAAGTTCGGCCCTGAGGTCTACGAGGCCGCCTCGGCCCTCGTCGACCTTCCGTACGACGAGATCGTGGATTACGTAGCTATGGCACCCGGCATCCAGGAGGAGTTCATGCTCGACTACATCCTGGAGCGCGTCCAGCAGGGAAGATATGAGCTGGTTGTGTGGGATACAGCGCCCGCTGGCGATACGCTTCGCCTCCTCGATCTGCCCAGTCGGTTTGTCGAACACCTGCGCACTGCGCCTCGCGTCTACGTGGAGCTGCGCGACACCTTCAATCTATCGCGGACCCCTCTAACGCGGCTCATCGAGAGTTGGAGGCAACTGGCCGAGGACGTGACCCGGTTCTTCACCGACGCAGCCAACGTGGGCTTTATCCTAGTCACCATTCCTGAGGCCCTGGGCGTCTATCAGACCCGGCGCGTGAGGCGCAACCTCGAGGAGCACGGGATCCATGTTCAGCATCTTATTGTGAACAACGTAGTCACTGATGCGCGATGCGACTTCCTGCGGCAGCGGAGGGAAATGCAGCGGCCCTATCTACAGATGCTGGATGCCGAGTTCAGTGCCATCGGCCTGACCAGAGTCCCCTTGCTCCCCTACGAGGTCAAAGGCATCCACCGCTTGAGGGAGGTGGAGAGGCGGCTCTTTGACGATGTGCCGCGAACCGCGCCGTAGTGGTCGGACGGGGCTCGTGCTGGCGGGAGGATCCAGCCGGCGCATGGGACGCAACAAGGCGTTCTTGGAGCTTGATGGTCGGGCGCTGATCCAGATCGTCGTCGAGCGTATGCAGGAAGTGTGCACCGAGGTCTTGATCATTGCCGGCGAAGCAAAGCCGTATCAGGCTTTGGGGGTCTCCGTCGTTGAGGATCGTTTTCCCGGTGTCGGTGTCCTGGGCGGACTCCACGCGGGACTCTACGCAGCCTCTCACGATCTGAGCCTGGCCGTCGGATGCGATATGCCCTTCCTGGAACCCGATCTCCTGGCAGCCTTTGCCGGGTGGGCCGTGGGCTTCGACGTTGCTCTCCTTCGCCACGGCCGGTACACGGAGCCCCTCCATGCGGCTTACCGCCGCACGTGCCTTCCCGCGATCGAGAGAGCCATCACGCAGGGCGAGCGTCGGGTGATCTCCTTTTTCTCCGACGTCCATGTGCGGTACGTGAGCCTGCCGGAGGTCCGGGCCATCGATCCCCATCTCAACTCCTTTCGGAACGTGAACACCCCAAGGGAGTGGGAGCTGATCCGCGATACCCGGTCCGACGCTTAAGGTGCGGCCGGTCGGAGGATCCGTGACAGATTCAGATCGTCCCCGGTTAAGCTCAAACCGTTCGTCGATACGGGCAGACCTGTGTCGGTTTACGATAGCGCTGATGCAAATGGCTTGCCATAAGCACGGGTTTGGGCTATAATTCAGCGTCGACACAGTTCAGGGGAGGATTCACAACTATGCCATTGTACGAGTACGAGTGTGGAGATTGCGGGGTGCGTTTCGAGCGACGGCAGCATATGGAGGATGAGCCGGTGCGGGTATGCCCTGAATGCTGCGGCGAGGTGCATCGTCTGATCCAGCCGGTGGGGATCATCTTCAAAGGATCAGGATTCTACGTCACGGATAACAGAGCTAAGTCTTCGACCGCCGTTCCTGGAGCGACCAAGGATTCGCCAGAGTCGTCGGCAGCGAAGAGCGACGGTGGCAAGAGCAAGTCCGAACCGTCTGCTAAGGACTAGCTGATCTAGCTACACTGAAGCTGAGGAGTTTTCTGAAGCCCGTGGGCATGGCCGAGCTAAGGTCACGCCCACGCTTCGTCTCCAGATGCGAGCACTGTCACAGCTGGAATCCGCCGGTGGCCCGCACGGTCTTCTCATGGTAGTCCGTCACGTAGGTCAGCAGTTCCAGCTTCAGCACGCGCCACTTTGGGGAGGCTAACGCTCTCTGCAAACTGCCCATGTCGTCCGCAACTCCACCCGTAAGGATCTGAGGGTGGTTGCCGTAAGCGGTGTACCACGCGTCTGTGGGCCGGATACCCAGTTCGAGGAGTCCGGGTGCGAAATCCTCCATGACGAACTCGAAATACTCGTCCTCCAGTCCGGCCCGGATGTTCCAAGACATCAACAATTTTATCATTACCGACCTTGACCCAATAATCTGTCCACCTAAAGGGGACCGCCGAATTGTCCAGCGGCCCTATCCCATGAAGCTCTCTATGCGCATCCTCTCGCTCCGTTCCATCGGCTCCCTGCTGCAATAGACCTGTCACCGCCAACTGTTCGGGCCCGATCGGCTGGTCTGTCTACCCCTGGGGACGGTCCCAATCGGGCCTGGCGACTGCGGCACCACCGCCCGTCACTCACACCCAAGTCTCGCCATGATCTGCTCCGCCTGGCTCTGCCAGGTTAACGGCGGCTCAAGGGACAAGAACTCGCTGTACGTCTCACAGGCGCGGGCGGTGTTGCCGCTCTGGGCATATGCACCGCCCAGGGCGTAATGGGCCTCCCGTGAACTCGGCACCAAGTCTATCGCTTGTTGCAGCAGTCCGATGGCTGAGGAGTGATCCCCTTGCTGGAGATGGATGTTCGCCAGACCGATCAAGGCCTCTGGCATATGCTCCCTCAATGCCAAAGCCGTCTCGAACTCCTCTGTGGCTTGAGCCAGGAGCTCTGGATTGGGCGCGGCCGTCGGTCCGCTGTCCGCGAGGGCCAGGGTGAGGTACGCGGCGCCCAGTTGGTACCGGGTGTCCGCGTCGTCAGGATCCAGCTCCAGGGCCGCTTCGAACGCATCGGTTGCCAACCCCATATCACCCAATTGGAAGTACGTGACCCCCAGGTTATGGTAACCAGCGGCGCTCTCCGGATCCAGCTCCAAGACCCTGTCGAAGGCATCGACAGCCTCGGACAGCTTCCCGGTCTGGTTGTAAGCTTGCCCCAGCAAGAAATACGCCGTGCTGTGCTCTGGCTTCTGCTCAGCCGCTGCTTCGAGGGCCACGACGGCTTCACTGTACTCTCCTGCTGTCAGGTGCGCTCGTCCTGTCTCCAAAAGCTGATCGAACCTCACGTCCCCGACGTCTCCTCGACAGCCGACCATGACCATCGAGATAGCAGCAATCACGAAGCACGCGACCTTCAGTGTAGCCATTCTGTCCACCTTACAGACTCGGTTCCAGCACCACGATATCCGTCGCCTCGCTGGCGCGCCCAGCGCTCACCGTCAAGGTCTCTTGGCTATCCACACCCTCCATAGCCATTTCTCTGAGGAACTGATCGACGTCTTCGAGATCCGCCAGGATCCGCGGGATTCGGTAGTGCATAGGAACGATGATACCAGGCTCCAGCAGACCGATGACCTCCGAAGCTTGTGTGGAGGTCAGGCTTCCCCCTCCCCCCACAGGCACCAACAAGACGTCCACCGATCCCAGATTCTTCACCTGGGATGGCGTCGGGACGTGGCCAAGCCTGCCCAGGTGACAGACCGTCGTGCCACCGAAATCGAACGTGAACACTGTGTTGAGACCGCGGACTCGCCCTTCCTGGTCATCGGCGAATGTGGGGATGCCCGTGATGAATACTCCCTTGATCTCGTACTCACCTGGGCCGACGAGGACTCGGAACGGGTCCCGGACGCCGGCCAGATAATCACAGGTACTCCCATGGTGGCTCACGGTTACGATGTCAGCCTTGAGGTCGGGAAGCCTCAGTCCGACGTCGGGAGAATAGGGGTCGGTCACCACAGAGATCGACTGTCGGTTGCTAAGGCGGAAGCAAGTCTGACCGTACCATCTGACATCCACATCCATACCGCAGGGATTATACTGCGAAACCGACCGCTAGGCAATGGGCGCGGCCAGCCCGGTGAGACTTGCCTAGCGCGGCCACGTGTTCAGCGCGAGCAACCCGGACGCAAGACTGCCCCTCACCGGCTCCCTCGGTCCCGATCCTTGTGCCGGAGAAGCCACGGATCGACAAAGAGGAACGGGCTGGTGGCAGGAGACCCTCACCCCTCCCGCCATCTCTGAGTAGCCTTCACCTCAGAAGTGTAGTGCGACAGCTGCCGCTCGATCGCCGACTCGTCCCACCCCAAGCGCGATGCCATCAAGTCGGCCACAGCACGGGCGCGGGACAGCCCGCCGTCCGATGTCTCGTATATGACGTGGGTGCGCCTTATGAGAACGTCGCTCACCGTCAGCGCCATCTCATGGTTGATCGAGTAGACAACTTCCGCCATCACGTATGGCAAATCCGGGACGATCCTCTCCCCGAGCGCCGGATTCTCCTCAGCATAAGCTAAGATCCGCGCCGCTTGGTTGCCGTAAGTTGCCAGTAGGTGATGCTCCACCTCCCCGTCTGCCTCACCCGAGAGCGTGGGTCTGACTTGCGCATCCTCCAATGGCTCACGGGTGCGGCACTCGGGACGTGTCCGGGATTCGAGATCCGTCGACAGGTGTTGCTGCACCTGATCGACGGTCTGTTCGGCCATGAGACGGTGAGTGGTTAGCTTGCCCCCGCTGATCGTGAGCAACCCGGTGGCACTCTCCTCGATCTGGTGTTCACGCGAGAAGGCATAGCTAGTGCCGGCACCCGTTCCGGACCGTGGAGCGCCGCCTCCGTCCGCGACGAGCGGGCGGAGGCCGGCGAACGTACTGATTATGTCGTCAGGGGCGATCTGGGCGTCAGGAAAAGCGTGATACACGGCTTCTAGCAGATACTCCACGTCCTCCACGGTGGCAGCGGGGGCGTCTAGGTCGCCGCGGAACGGTGTGTCGGTGGTACCGACCAGGGCAAGGTCCCCCCACGGGATGAGGAACACGTGGCGGCCGTCAGACGGCGAGTCGAAGACGACAGCGTGTCGCGAATATAGTCTATTCCGCGGGATGACCAGATGGGCCCCCTTGGTCGGCCGAAGCATTGTCGGTTCTGACGCCCTGTCCATCGCCAGCACCCGGTCTCCCCAGACTCCGGTGGCACTGACGACAACCCGGGCCTGTACCTCGATCTGTCGTCCTCCGAGTTGATCGACGACGGTGGCACCGACCACGCGCCCCTTGGCCGTCATCAGGTCGACAGCCCGGACGTGGTTCGTGATAACTGCACCCTGCAGGTGAGCGGATCTGGCAATCG
>SKQX01000011.1 GCA_007118795.1 Thermoflexales bacterium
GTCAGTGGAGCGAGGAAGAGCGGTCGGGAAGGCTGGAAGTGCTCCTGTCCCTGCCTGTCTCCCCGACTCAACTGGTCATCGGGAAGTTCCTGGCGGTGATGGCGCTGCTGGCGCTGGCGCTGGGCCTGACGATCTTCCTGCCGATCACCGTGGAGGTGTTGGGCAACCTGGATTGGGGGCCAGTGGTGGGGGGCTACGTGGCAGCCCTGCTCCTGGCAGCGGCGTATACCGCTATCGGGCTCTTCGTCTCGTCTCGAACTGAGAACCAGATCGTGGCGTTGATCCTGTCGGTGCTGGTGTGCGGCATCTTCTACCTGCTCGGATCCCGGGGCGTGACAGGCTTCTTCGGCGATCGAGTAGGAGAGATCCTGCGGGCCGTCGGCTCCGGGAGCCGGTTCGAAAGCATCGAGCGCGGCGTCGTCGATCTGCGGGATCTGCTCTACTACCTTTCGCTGACCGGTATCTTCCTGACGCTGAACGTCACTTCGCTGCAGAGCAAAGGATGGAGCACGAGCAAGCGAACGCGCCCTCATCGCCGAGCCGTCACGCTGACTTCAGTCTTGGTGGTGCTGAATCTGGCCCTGGTAAACGTGTGGGTCTATCCCCTGCGCGCCCAGGCGATTCGGCTAGATCTCACGGAGAGCCGGGAATACACGCTCTCGGAGACCACGAGGGACCTGCTGGGAAACCTGCAGGAGCCTATGCTGGTGCGTGGCTACTTCAGTGAGAGGACGCATCCGCTGTTGGCCCCCCTGGTCCCGCGCATCCGGGACATGCTCCGGGAGTACGAGGTTGCGGCGGGGGAGAGCATGAGGCTGGAGGTCATCGATCCCGCGGAGCACCCGGAGCTGGAGGCCGAGGCGAACCAGATGTACGGCATTCGCCCCAGTCCGTTTCAGGTCTCCGGGCGGTACGAGCAGGCGCTGATCAACTCGTACTTCGACATCCTGATCCGCTACGGGGACCAACACGTGGTGCTGAGCTTCTATGATCTGATCGAGGTGCAGTCGGGCGGAGGGGCCGTCGACGTGCGTCTGCGGAATCTAGAGTACGATCTGACCAGCGCGATGAAGAGAGTGGTCTACGGATTCCAGAGTGTGGAGGCGGTACTGGCGGCGTTGGAGGATCCGGCGGAGCTGACCGTCTACGTAACGCCAGATTCGCTGCCCGATCGACTGTCCGAGCCCGCTGTCACCATCGAAGAGGTTGCGGAGACTCTGACGAGAGAGTCGAACGGGAAGTTCGCGTATACCGTCGTCGATCCGGATAGGCCAGACAGCCCTGTTACGCGTCAGCAACTGCGTGAGCGGTACGGGATACAACCGTTCGCAGCCTCGTTCTTCACCGGTGAGTCCTACTACCTTCACATGGTCCTGCAGGTCGGTGACCAGGAACAGGTGATCTATCCGTCGGGAGAGATGACCGAGGGGGACATCCGTTCGTCCATCGAGACCACGCTCAAGCGACTCTCGCCGGGGTTCCTGCAGGTCGTGGGCCTGTGGACCCCGCCGGCCGAACCGCAAGAGGACATGTTCGGGCAGATGCAGCAGCCTATCTCCAGTTGGCGGCAGGTCAGGGAGTCGCTGGGGCAGGAATACGAGGTCATCAGCGTCGACCTGAGCACCGGGCAGGTGGGGCCGCAAGTAGACGTGTTGGTGGTCGTGGCGCCGCAGGGCATGTCCGACCGCGAGCGGTTTGCCGTCGATCAGTATCTGATGCGCGGAGGGGCGGTGGTGGTGGCCGCCGGCAACTACGGGATTCAGATCGATCCGATGATGGGTGGGCTGGGCCTGAAGCGGCTGGAGGGCGGTCTGGGCGAGATGCTGTCCCATTACGGCATCGACGTCGAGGAGGCCCTGGTGATGGACCCGCAGAACGAGCCGTTCCCCGTTCAGGTGACGCGGGACGTGGGGGGATTCCAGGTGGCGGAGATTCAGACCATCGACTATCCGTTCTTCGTCGATGTTCGACAGGACGGTATGGGGTCTGATAGCCCCATCGTGTCCAACCTGCGCGCGGTGACGTTGAACTGGGCGTCGCCCATCACGGTGGACGAGGAGAAGAACGCCCACCGGGAGGTGACGGAGCTGCTTCAGTCGAGTCCAGAGTCCTGGACCCAGGCCAGCACGAACATTCAGCCTGACTTCAACGCCCATCCGGAACTCGGATTCCCACTGGGGACCGAGCAGGGACGTCAGACGCTGGCCGTCTCCGTCCAGGGCTCCTTTGAGAGCCTGTTCCAGGACAGACCCTCCCCCTTCGACGAAGGGGAACTGGAGGTGCCGGATGACGAATCCGAGACGGTGGATCCGGTGGCGCCGACGCCGGCGCCCGCATCGCTGGCCACGGTGGAGTCGTCGCCGGAGACGGCGCGGTTGATCGTCATCGGCAGCAGTCAGTTCCTCGACGATGTCGTGTTCGAGCTCTCAGCCAGTCTCACGCGGGACCGGTATCTCAACAGCCTGCAGCTCCTGCAGAACTGCGTGGCGTGGTCCACAGAGGACCTGGCTTTGTTGGGCATCCGATCGCGGGGGACGCAGACGCGGGTGCTTGCTCCTCTGAGCGAGCGAGAACAGTCGTTCTGGGAGGGAGCCAACTACATCGCTGCCCTCCTCGCCCTGGCCGTGATCGGCATGGTGTGGAACTCACGGCGACAGAACGAAGAGCCGATGGAGCTGCTGCCCCGAGAGGAGGTCGACACATCGACTCAGGAGGTGACCGGGTGATCAAGAGACAACATCAACTGCTGGCGGGCGTGTTGATCGTACAGCTGGTCCTGAGCGCCGTCGTGTTCTGGCCCAGACCCTTGACGGCGGCTCAGGGTGAGCCCCTGTTCGGCGATCTCGAGGCAGGGGACATCACGGTACTCACCCTGGAGGATGGGGCGGGGAGCGTGACCAGGCTGGAGCAAGTAGGGGGCCAGTGGGTGGTGCCGGAGGCCGACAACTACCCGGCGACGATGGATGAGGTGGTGTCGTTTCTGGACAAGCTTCTGGCGGTGAGGACAGACCGGTTGGTCACGCGCGGCGAGGCAAGTCACAGACGGCTCAGGGTCTCGCCTGATGAGTTCGCCCGCCGCATCTCGTTCCAAACGGACGAAGGAGAGGAGCAGACGGTGTACCTGGGGACAGCGCCCCAGTTCGGCTCCGTCCACTTCCGCCTGGCGGGTGAAAGCGAGACCTATCTGACCAGCGAGCTGGCGACCCACGATGCGGCTGCCACTGTCAGCGCCTGGGTTGATCTGACCTACCAACGTCTTGAGCCGGAAGACGTCCACCGGTTCACCCTGGAGAATGAGAGCGGCACGTTCGTCTTCGAGAGGATCGGCGAGGACGGGTGGATGCTGGCTGATCTGAACGAGGATGAGACGCTGGATCTGGGCGCGGTACGGGGGGTGCTGCGGCGGGCCGGATCGGTGACGATGAGGAGTCCTCTGGGCCGGGAGGATCAGCCCCATTACGGGATGGATGCTCCGGCTGCCCGAGTCACGTTGGAGCTGGACGAGAAGACGGTTACCCTGCTGGTGGGCGCGCGGGATGCGGAGGATGGTAGCTACGTTGTGAAGTCCTCGGAGTCGGAGTACTACGTAAGCGTCGCTGAGACCGGCGTGAGGGAGCTGGTGGAGACGGCGCGGGAGGACCTTCTGGAGGAACCGCCCGACGCGGCGGAGGAGTCAGACGGTTCATCGTGATGGGTAAGTGAATGAGGCCGGTCCGACTGGGGAGTCGGAACCGGCCTCATGCGGCGGGTGGGGATGCGTCCGGGTATTCTAGACGCCCCCGGGGCGACTCGAACGCCCAGCCTGCGGATTCGAAGTCCGACGCTCTTTCCAATTGAGCTACGGGGGCAAGGTATAACGAAAGCCGGATCGCAATCCGGCTTGGATGAGGGTGAGTGACGGGACTCGAACCCGCAATCGCCTGGGCCACAACCAGGTGCCTTGACCAATTAGGCCACACCCACCATGTGCCGAGATTCTACCACAGATCGGAGAAACCGGCAAGCAGCTGCACCGCCTGCCGCCATGGATTCATGGGTCTGGCTCTGAAGGTGAGCGGCACTGGCGTGTGGTGAATCCGAGATGGGGAACGATACCGACAATAGTCGTTCTTCCCTGACGAGGCGTGCTCCGAATTGCCGGCCAGCTCATCGCTTCCGAGAACACCCATGGCGCCTAGCTTGGACGTTCAAGCCGGGCACCACTCTGAACCGAAGAAAGCGCGCCGGGCCCGCGGGGCTGCGCCGCCGTGTCCCCTCTCCCCCGGGGGAGAGGGCCAGCCCGGCGATGCCGGGCCGTGAGGGGGCGTCTCGCTAGCACTGTCGTCTTCGCCTACAACTCAACTCTCAGACAGCGCATGCGCTTTCTTAGTAGGATGATCAGCGCCTGCGCTTCTCCGGAAGATGCTCACTCTCAGCGCTTCTCGGCTACCACCACCAGGACGGTGGTATGATTCACCCTATGGCGCACGATGCGAGGCGAAAGCCCCACCTGGGCCATGCGGTGGTCGAGCTCGTCCAGTCCCAGCCGATTCTGGCCGGTCACCTCGTATAGCCAGCTCAGGAAGGCCGAAATCAACCCCTCTCCCTCGAAGCGAGCGCCGACTGCCACCACCAGGCGGCCCCCGCCCCGCAAGGTCCGCGTCACCGCGCGAAGGGTCGCTGGATCCAGGATGAAATCGGTGGGGAAGGTGGATACGATGGTGTCGAAGGTCAGGTCGGGAAAGGGGAGGGCCTGGGCGCGACCACGAACGAGGGGAGCGGGCCGACTGGCGTTCTGGAGCTGCGACTGGGCTTGACGGCCCATACGCGGCGAGAGGTCAATCCCCACGGGGCGGGCGTTCCGCTCCTGCAGGCCAACGATGAGATGGCCAGGGCCGTGTCCCAGCTCCAGGACGACGGGACCGGCCAGGTGATGGAGCGTGGTGCGCCCCCACGCCTTCCAGTGACCACGGGACACGAGCCAGGCAACGAGATCGTAGCTCCACGCGAGCTGGTTGTAGAGTAGGCGGAAGAAGAGTTGCAGGAACGCTCGCCAGAGACGCCGCATATCGCCCCAACATGAAACCCCGTCGTGTTCAGACGGGGTCTCTCCAATCACGTTCGAGTCCTGGCCCGGGATGACCTGCCAACGGCTCGCTCACCCGGAGCGCCCCCGGTTCCCTGGAAGGAGCCTAGCGTAGCGGAGGGAACTACAGTTGGAGCTGGCTAGCTCGATTCAGGAGGGCCAGGGGGAAGGCGGTCCTCAAGTCCGTCGGCTTGGGGTTTCACCCAGGCGGCCAACTCCACTGTCAACCGGTCGAAGACGCTCTCGGGCGGCAGATCCACCTGGGCGTAATCCAACTCCGCGACGTGCGCTCGCAGACGGAGCATTCTCGTATCGAGGATCAGGTCCTTTCCTTCCTCGGTGAGAACTGGCTCCCCCTTGGGGGCCAGCTTGGTGCGGAGCGCCTCATCGGTGAAGGCGTACTGGGACATCAACACCTTGGTCACGGTGCGTATGTCGTTCTTGTCGAACAACCAGACTTCGAGGGCCGTGACCCTCTCAGGGCTGTCGGTGCCGATAGTCTCTGAGATGCCGATGCCGCACTCCCCCATGAACTCCCCTGAGGCGAGCTCGATGCTGAAGGAGGGATCGTAACGGTCATCGCCCAGCACGTAGGTGGTGACGAACTGGGCGTTGGGGGGTTGACCCTCCCACCCGGCCTCCCCGCCGGGACGAGCGTCGTTCCCAGCTACGGAGGGAGACCCCGTCGCTGTCAGGCCGCGCAGTCCGCGCTCATCAGCCAGACGGCTGTAGAGATAGAGGCCGCCTCCGACCAAGGCTATCACCAGGAGCCCGACGCCGCAGACCATCGCCACGGGTTGCAGTCGGGCCGCCACGGTCTCCGGCGGCGCTTCGGGAGGGGCAGGGGCGGCCTCCAGATTGCTGGATAGCCTCCTGATGGCCAGGGCCGCCTCCCCATGATGAGCCTGTTCTGCTCTCTGCAGTTCTCTGGAGAGCTCACCCTCCTCCCAGAACTGGATACCCAGTCTCTCCCGCGCTGTGTCCAGGTCACCGGTCTGGGCATAGTCCTCGGCCACCAATAGGACATACGTCTGCCGGAAATCGGATCGGAGTTGGGCGGGTGGGGCGTTGGTCCATTGGACGGGCCAGAACCACCATCCGATGGCGAGGCCGACCAGGAGGCCCACTACCGACGCGCCGATGGCGACTGCCAAGACCTTGTGCTTCTGAACGGACTGTACGACGCTTTCCATGGTTACCCCCGGGCGTGTACCATTGCATGGATAGTAGGCTGAAGGAACGGTCGTTCAATTCGGCGTTAAGCTAGTTTATCACAAGGGAGCGGCGAGGGCAAATTGGCGCATTGGTCGTCTATGGTTCGTCCGGCAGTGCCTCGATGTCGAACTCCTCCTCGCACGCCTGACACTTGGCCCACCCCTGTCGCACCTCAGCCAGCAGGCCGCCGCACGCTGGGCAGGGCTTCGGCAGAGGCCGTTTCCAGAGGGCAAAGTCGCAAGACTCGGGATCATCAGGGTCGTAGTTGGAGCAGCCGTAGAAGGTCCGTCCCCGGCGAGTCTGCTTCTCCACCAACTCGCCGCCGCATTCGGGGCACATCGCACCGGTCTTGACCAGGATCGGTTTGCTGAAGCGGCACTCGGGGAAGTTGCTGCAGCCGATGAACTTCCCGTACCGTCCGTAGCGGTAGACGAGGGGGCTCCCACACTCGGGGCAGATCTCGCCCGTCGGGCGGTTGTTGATGTCCACCTCGGGCATATCCTCTCGAGCCTGGGCCACGGTGTCAGCGAAGGAGTCGTAGAAGTTGCGGAGGACCGGAACCCACTGGCGCTCGCCGCTGGCGATCAGGTCGAGATCGTCCTCCATCTCGGCGGTGAAGTCGAGATCGACGTAGTCAGGGAAATATGCGACCAATAGGTCGTTGACGATCATACCGATCTCGGTAGCGTACAGCCGTTTCCCGCGCCGCTCCACGTATCCCCGTTCCTGGACCTTCGAGAGGATGGGCGCATAGGTGCTCGGGCGCCCGATGCCGTACGCCTCCAGATCCCTCACCAGGGTTGCCTCGGAGTAGCGGGGAGGCGCTTTGGTGAAGTGCTGATCGGGGAGCAGTTCGAGGAGGTCGAGGGTCTCATCGACGGTCAGATGAGGGATCTCCTCGCGCTTTCGCTCCTCCATAGACTCCTCATCCTCGTCAGCCTCCTCCTCGTAGAGGACCAGAAAGCCTGGAAAGCGGAGGGTGGAGCCGCTGGCCCGGAACAGGTAAGGTCTCTCCTCGAGATCACGGGAGGTCCCCGCGAGGATATCGGCTGCAATGGTGTCGTAGACTGCCCTCGCCATCTGGCTGGCCACGAATCGACGCCAGATCAACTCGTACAGGGCGTGCTGACGTTTTCCCAACACCTTCTTCAGTGACGCGGGGGTGCGGAAGACACTGGTCGGCCGAATCGCCTCGTGGGCTTCCTGGGCGGCCTTGGCCTTGGTCTTGTAGTGAGGTGGCTCCGGTGGCAAGTAATCCGGCCCGTGTTCCGCTGTGACGTACTTGCGGGCCTCGGCCTGGGCCTGCTCCGCCACATTGGTGCTGTCCGTGCGCATATAGGTGATCAACCCCACCGGTCCGTCCCCGAGATCGATGCCCTCATACAGCTGCTGCGCCACGGCCATGGTGCGTCTGGCGCTGAAACCGAGCTTGTAGGAAGCCTGTTGTTGGAGGGTGCTGGTGGTGAAGGGTGGATATGGCCGCCGCCGCCGCTGCCCCTCCTTGACGCGGGTCACGGTGTAATGCGACTGCTCCAGAGCGGCCATGATAGCCTCGACGTCTTCCGCGCTGTGAAGCTCGATCGTCTCACCCCGGATGCGATGGAGGGTGGCGATGAAAGCGGGGGGGGCGTCGGGCTCCGGCTCACGCTTGGCGAGCTCGGCCTCGAGAGACCAGTACTCGAGGGGCACGAATCCCTCAATCGCGCGCTCACGCTGTACCGCCAGTCGCAGGGTCACGGACTGGACGCGGCCTGCGGAGAGTCCACGGCGTCCGAGTTTGTCACGGAGGAGGGGGCTGATGGTGTAGCCGACGATGCGGTCCAGGATACGCCGAGCCTGCTGGGCGTATACTCGCTGCATGTCGATAGGACGAGGGTGGGAGAAGGCGTCCTCAATGGCCTCCTCGGTGATCTCGTGAAACTCGACCCGGTGGACGGGACGCCAGCGGATGGCCGGTTCCAGCACCTCCAGGAGGTGCCAGGAGATGGCCTCCCCCTCTCGATCCGGGTCGGTTGCCAGGTAGAGCTCGGATGCCTCCTTGACGGCTGCCTTAAGCTCGCGCACCACATCGCGCCGTTTCGAGGGGATGACGTAGTGGGGCTGGAATTCGTCGTCGATGTCGACACCCATCCGGTTGGAGGGCAGATCGCGCACGTGCCCGACCGAAGCTCGCACGTGGTATTTGTCCCCGAGGAAGCGATCCACGGTGCGCGCCTTGGCGGGCGATTCGACGATGACCAGGCCGGGTTGCTTCTCCCGCCGGGCCCGGGCCTTCGAGATGACGGTGTGTTCTTCTGGATCCAGACCCTCGTGGTCTGGCGTCCTGCCCATGCGGAATAGCTTTGTCCCGCAATGGGGGCAGACGCCCCTGGTGGCCGGTGTGCCTCTGTTCGTGTAGACCGGCTCCGGGTGCTCCATCTCACGTTTGGCTTTACATTTGACGCAATAAGCTTCCATAAGAACCCCTCGGTAATAGCCTTTGTCTTACCCAAAGGGACCCTCTTTGGAATCGGTGTTCCTAAGAGGGCCCCAGGACCTCAGTAGACAGACTCCTATCTTGTCTAAAGATACCCCTTCATATCCTCGCGCTCCAGACGATGGACCAGATCGCGGACCTCCTGCTCGTGGTCCAGCGGACAGACCAGGATGGCGTCTCCGGCGTCGACGATGATCATATCGTGTAGGCCGATGGTGGCGATCAGCCGCTGGTTGCCCTGGTTGCCAAAGATCAACGAATCGTTAGTGTCCAGACCGACATGCTTGCCCACTACGACGTTCCCACGATCATCGCGGCGACCCATCCGCGCCAGCAGCTCAGCCAGGCTGCCCCAGCTGCCCACGTCGGACCAGCCGATGTCCACCGGGATCACGGCCACTTCCTCGGCTCCTTCCATGACGCCATAGTCGATGGACTGTTTGGTCACCCGCTGCCATACTCGATCGAGGGTCGGCTCGTAGCTGTTGGTGCCGAGCGCCGACTCTATCTCCGACAACTGGACTCGAAAATCCGGCATCTGCGCCTGGAACTCCTCCAGGATGCGCTCCCCGTGCCAGACGAACATACCGCTGTTCCACGTGTACTCCCCGCTCTCTACCATCTGGAGGGCTGTCTCCTCGGTCGGCTTCTCCGTGAAGCGTTCCACGTGGAAGACCTCAAAACCGTCCACAGTGCGCAGCAGGTTTCCCTGCTGGATGTAGCCATACCCAGTGGAGGGGGCTGACGGTTCGATTCCCAGGGTGACGAGATAGCCCTGCCTGGCGATCTCCTCAGACGCGCTGAGAACCGAACGGAAATGCTCGACGTCTGCGATGAAATGGTCCGCCGTCAGCACGGCCATGACTGCATCGGGGTCGCGCCGATGGAGGTGAATGGCGCCGAGGCCGATGGCCGGCGCCGTGCCCCGCCCCATAGGCTCCACGATGAAGTTCTCCGGCGGCAGCCCGGGGGCTTGCTGGGATAGGCCCGGCACGTGGTCGCTCCCGGCCACGACCAGGATGTGCTCCGGCTGGAAGAGGGGGGCGATCCGATCCACTGCGTGCTCGAACATCGTCCGGTCGCCCACCAGCTTCAAGGATTGCTTGGGCCGGTGACGGCGGCTGACGGGCCACAGTCTCGTTCCCGTTCCACCGGCCATAATCAGCGCACAGAAAGCCACGGTGTCCTCCCCCTCCCTAATCGACGATGTACTCGACCCCGGACTCGCGAGCCACCACGTAGTTCATGCCGCCCACCTGGCGCACCATTCCCTTCAGCTCCATCATGGCCAAGGTGCTCGTAACCTGGGAGATCGGCAGACTGCTCTGCCGCTGAAGCTCATCCACGTGGGTCGGTTCCGGGGAGAGGTGTTGCAGCAGCGCGGCTTCTGTCTCGTCCTCTGGGAGGACCTGGCGAGCCTTCGTCTGCTCCGCCACCATCGTCAGGTTCAGTTCCTCCAGCACATCCTCCGCTGTGGTCACCAACTTGGCGCCGTCCTGGATCAGCCTATTGGGGCCGATGCTTCCCTGGGTGAGGATGCTCCCCGGGACGGCGAAGACATCCCGGCCCTGCTCGGCGGCGAAATCGGCGGTGATGAGAGCGCCACTCGATTTCCCGGCGTTGGTCACCAGCACGCCCAGGCTGAGTCCGCTGATGATGCGGTTACGGGGCGGGAAGTTTCTGGCCTCGGGGCGGGTGCCCAGGGGGTAGTCGCTGACCAGGGCTCCCTGGGTGGCGATCTCGCCGGCCAGCTGCCGGTGTTCGGCCGGATAGATATGATCGATGCCACATCCGAAGACCGCGATGGTACGACCGCCCGACTCGAGGGCTGCGAGATGGGCCATGCCATCGATGCCCCGCGCCATTCCGCTGACAATGGTGATGCCGTTGCGGGCTAAGGAGCCGGCCAGCCGACGGGTCACCTCGCGGCCGTAGGTCGAGGCTCGGCGGGTCCCCACCACCGCCACTGCCCAGGCATCGTCCTCCTTCAGCTCGCCCTTGACGTACAACACCGGTGGGGGCGCATTGGTCTCCAGCAGGAGACGGGGGTACTGAGGACTGTCCCAGGTGAGCACGCGCGCACCGACAGCTTCTATGCGCTTCAGCTCTCGATCCAGATCGAGCTCAGAACGGGCTTTCAGCAGATTCCCGATCGATCGGCCGTCGAGCCCGGCGCTCCTCAATTGGCCCGCCGATGCGTGCCACGCCCGCTCCACGCTCCCATAGGTGTCCAGGAGGGCGCGGAGACGGAGGGGGCCGATGCCCCGCACTTTGTTGAAGCCCACCCAGTATCGCAGGTCGGTCACGCCGCTTCCTCCCTCAGCATGCCCGGCAGTGGACGAACGAGCATCTTGCCCGCCTCCAGGTCGAGCTCGAGGATCACGTCCTCGATGGCCGGGATGAGCACCTCGCCCCGGGGACCCTGCACCACATAGACGTCGTGGGCGCCAGGTTCCAGAACCTCGGTGACTCGCCCGAGGTATTCACCTGTCTCGGTCTCGACGTGTACCCCTTCCAGCTGGAAGTAGTAATACTCCTCTTCCTCGAGGGGTACGGCCTCCTCGACAGGAAGCTGTATCAGCATGCCCCGGAGTTTGTCGGCTGCTTCACGATCGTCGTATCCGGCCAGCTTGATCAGGAGGACTCCCTTGTGGGGGCGGACCGATTCGACCTGACAACGCTTCACCCGGTCAGGTCGACCGGGAGGGGCGAGATAGAGATGGTCGTGCTGGGCAATCCGCTCGGGATAGTCGGTGAGGATCTCCACACGGACTTCTCCCCGCACGCCGTGGGGCCGACGCACCTGCCCCAGGACCACGTACGAACGCTCCGGTCCTTCTCTGTCTCCTGAGCCAGGCAGCCTTGCGTTCGGTTGCTCCACCCTGTTCATCCGCCCTCGAGGTTCAGTCGCCAACGGTGAGTCTGACACAAGCGGCTCGCTGAGCGGGCCTACACGATCTCCAGGTTGGCGCGCTTGTCCTCCTTGGCGGCCAGCACCCGCACCAAGCGACGCATCGCGTTGGCGGTGCGTCCCCCCTTGCCGATGACGCGGCCCATATCATCCGGGCCAACCCGCAGCTCCAGGATGACCGAGTTCTCACCTTCGATCTCAGAGACGTGGACTTGATCGGGATGATCGACGATCGACTTGGCGACGTACTCGACAAGGTCTTTCATCGAAGAAGCCATGGTCGCTCCTCCTTTCTAGTGGACGTGGTGGACGGATATCTGAATGGCGACGCAGTGGAGGAGCAAAGCGCCACTGACGTGGTGACGATCTGTTCCCGACTCGGGCCCTGAGACTACTCCTCTTCCTCCTCGGCCTCGCTGGTGTCCAGCGCGGGCTGTTCCGATTCGGGTTCCGCAACTGTTGCTGGCTCAGCCGGGGCTTCCTCCGTCTCCTCAACTGCGCCAACAGGGGGTTCTGTATCAGCCGCCGCTGGTTCTTGCTCCTCAGCCTCCGTGGCCTCGATTGCGGGTGCTTCTTCCACCTCGGCTTCTGGAACCTCTTCCTCGAGCGATGCTTCGGCCTCAGCCAACAGGTCTTCCAGGGGCTCGCCCTGCTTGAGACGGGCAAAGCGGTCCAGGGTGCCCGTCGTCGTCAACAGGCGGACTGCCGAATCGGAGGGCTGCGCTCCGACGTTGAGCCAATACAACGCTCGCTCCTCATCGATGCGCAGTGTCTCTGGCTCGGTGCGTGGGTTGTAGAAGCCGATCTGTTCTATGAATCGGCCATCGCGCGGGGATCGCGAATCTGCTACCACCACGCGGAAACTAGCTTGCTTCTTGGCGCCAACGCGGCGCAATCGGATTTTGACCATACGCCTCCTCTATCATCCGTAGACCGGTAAGTACATGTGAGAGACATCGGAAAGCTTCCGAGTCCGGAACCTGACCGTAACTAACCCATGAGTCGCATCAGCCGCTGCATATCGCCCTGGCCTTTGCCCAATTGCTTCATCATACGCTGCATCTGGCGGAACTGGTTGAGCAGCATATTGACCTCCTGGACCGTGGTCCCGCTGCCCGCAGCGATGCGCTTCTTCCGGCTGCCCTTGATCATGCGCGGATTTCGCCGTTCCTCAGGGGTCATCGACAGCACAATGGCCTCGATGTGCTTGAACTGCTCGTCCGTGGCCCCCGCGGGGACTTGCTGGGCTACTCCGCGCATACCGGGGATCATCTCCAGAAGCTGAGTCAGCGGCCCCATCTGCTTCACTTGTTGGAGTTGCTCCAGGAAGTCCTCAAGATCGAAGCTGGCCTCCAGGATCTTGCGCTCCATCTGTTCGGCTTGTTCCTGGTCGAAGGTGCGCTCAGCCCGCTCAATCAGCGTCAGCACATCCCCCATCCCCAGGATGCGCGACGCCAGCCGGTCGGGATGGAACAGCTCCAGGGCGTCGGTTTTCTCCCCTGTGCCGAGGAACTTGATGGGCACGCCGGTCACGGACCGCATGCTGATGGCAGCGCCACCCCGCGCGTCTCCGTCGACCTTGGTGAGAATCAGGCCGGTCAGCCCGATCCGCTCGTGGAACCCTTCGGCGACGCTGACGGCCTCCTGCCCCGTCATCGCGTCGGCCACCAGGAGGGTCTCCACGGGAGACGTCTCCTCCTTCACCGACCGGAGCTCCGTCATCATCTGCTCATCGATCTGAAGCCGGCCGGCCGTATCCAGGATCGCCACATCCCGGCCTCGACGGCGTGCCTCGCGCACGCCCTCAGCGCAGATGTCCGGGGGTGACGTTTCCCCGCCGCCGTAGATCGGCAGATCGAGCTGGCGGCCGAGCACCTCTAGCTGCTTAGTGGCCGCCGGCCGATAGGTGTCCCCGGCGACCAGCATAGGCAAGCGACCCTGTTGCCGAAGGTGTTGAGCCAACTTGGCTGCCGTGGTGGTCTTGCCCGATCCCTGGAGGCCGACCAGCATGATGACGTAGGGCGCTCCGCCCGTTAACTCAAGGCGCCCCGGCTTGCCCAGGGTCTGGACCAACTCCTCGTTGACAATCTTGACGACCTGTTGAGCCGGACTGAGGCTCTTGGTGACCTCGGCTCCCACGGCTCGCTCACGGATGCGCCCGACGAAATCTTTGACGACCTTGTAGTCGACATCTGCCTCCAGCAGGGCGAGACGGATCTCGCGCAACATCTCGTCGACGTCTTGCTCGCGCAAGATGCCGCGCTTGCCCACGTCTCGAAAGACAGACTGTAATCTATCGGTTAAGCTTTCAAACATTTTTACATTGGTGCGCCAAAACTCACAACATTGCGTGACGATTGTAACGGGAAAGGTGGGTTTCGTCAAGTTCTATGGCACCGGTGCACTGTGTTGGGGGGCCAGGGGATCAGAGGGATGCGCTAACTCCAGCGGGCGCCGAGAGCCATCATCACGCTGGAGATTGAGGAAGCAACTCTCCAGACGGGGCCCCACTATGGAAGCCGGTTTCGTTCGGCCTCCCATTGTGTGGTACAATAGAGTTGGAGAGCTGACGACGGTCCCGACGGCCTCGGGGAGCACCGGTGGGTGGTGACTGCTCGCTCACGGGCAAGCGGATGGGCCGAGAAAGGAGCGGATCAGAGGATCTACGCCATGGATATTGGGTATCGCCCCGAGCTGGTCGATGAGACCGCTTACGTTGCCCCGAATGCCACTGTCCTGGGCCAGGTGCGCATCGCCGCCGGCGCAAGCGTCTGGTTTGGATGCGTGCTGCGGGGCGACAACGACCCGATCACCATCGGGCCCCGGACCAACGTTCAGGATCTCACGGTCATCCATACCGATGAGGGTATACCGTGCACGGTGGGCACGGGTGTGACCATCGGGCACCGTGCTGTACTACACGGGGCCGAGATCGGGGATGGAGCGCTCATCGGGATCGGGGCCATCGTGCTCAATGGTGCCCGGGTGGAGGAGGAAGCCCTGGTGGGAGCCGGGGCGCTGGTCACTGAGGGGCAGGTGATCCCGCGGCGCCACATGGCCCTGGGCGTGCCGGCAAGGGTGATCCGAGAGCTGACGGAGGACGAGATCGCGGAGCTGCGCGCTGCGGCTGACCACTATACGGCCCGTGCTCGGCTCTTCCGCGAGGCCCGGAGCGGTGGCGGATCAGGAGGGCCGTAGAATCGGAGATGGCGGTGAACCGCTCTCCAGGAGCAACGGGTAGCGAGGGTTGGTGCTGTGGTCCCCTGATCCTCAGATCAGCGAGGGCCGTCGGCCCGGTGTGGGATGCGTCGCCAGGGACTGATCGTCCCCGCCGGTCTCGTTCCAGGTCAACGAGGGCAAGACTCACACGGGCTGGTCGTCTTGAGAGGAAGCATGCGATGGGCCTGGCTGGCGTTTGGGGTCCTTGACAGCAACGGGAATTTGCGGTATCTTCTGCATCAGAGTGTATAGGTAATTCGATATGTGGTGACCTATGAAAGATCAGTACGAAGGCATTTCGGAGTTGTTCCAGGTGATGTCTCACCCGGTGCGACTGCATATTCTCGACGAACTGCGCCGGGGCTCGGCCTGTGTGTGCCATCTGGAAGCGATCCTGGATCGACCACAAGCCTACGTCTCGCAGCAGCTGCGTGTCTTGCGGGAGGGGGAGGTGGTGCAGGATCGTCGAGATGGTCTTTTCGTATACTACCGCCTGGCTGACGAGCGGGTCGAACGGCTGCTGGAGCAAGCGTTGGGACCGGTGGGGGTGCGCAGGGAGCCGGTGGAATGCCCCTGTCCGCACTGCACGTCCGAAGGGGAGCCGTAGGAGGCCACGGGGCGCTGGGAGCGGGGCTGGATTGGTGGGGAACGGGGGCTGTTGGGCTGCCCCCGTTCCCGTCGATGGAGAGTATTGGGACTGGGAGGGGCAGGGATGGCAGAGTTGAGTGCTGATGAGGTCCACGAGGCGGTCAGAAGGAAGTATGGGGGAATCGCGGAATCCTCGGCTGCGGGGTGCTGCTCTCCGGCGGGGGGCTGCTGTGACGACACGGGACTTGCCCGGCTGGCTGAGCTTTCCGTGACCGTAGGTTACACGACAGAGGAGCTGTCCGCAGTCCCCCAAGGAGCTAACATGGGACTGGGCTGCGGAAATCCGTTGGCCATCGCCTCCCTCCAGCTGGGGGAAACGGTCTTGGACCTGGGAAGCGGGGGTGGGTTCGACTGCTTCCTCGCAGCGCAAGCCGTGGGTGAGACAGGCCGTGTGATTGGGGTCGATGCCACGCCGGAGATGGTCACCAAGGCCCGGAGGTTGGCGGCCGAGCACGAATTTACGAACGTGGAGTTCCGGCTGGGGGAGATCGAGAACCTGCCGGTGGCGGATGGTAGTGTGGACGTCATCATCTCCAACTGCGTCATCAACCTCTCGCCGCGCAAGCGGCACGTCTTCGAGGAGGCCTTTCGGGTCCTTAAGCCGGGAGGCCGTCTCGCCGTCTCGGATGTCGTTGCCACCGCGGTATTGCCGGACGAGATGAAGGCCGATCTGGAGCTGCACACCGGGTGTATCGCTGGCGCTTCTCTGGTGGATGACCTGGAACGAGTGCTGAGAGAGGCCGGGTTTGTGAACGTACGCATCGAACCAAAGGATGATAGCAGGGAGTTCATCCGGGAGTGGGCGCCGGGGATGTCAGTGGAGGACTTCGTCGTCTCAGCTACGATCGAGGCCCGGAAGCCGCTACGCTAGGACGGGCAGGGAACAGGGTGAAGGGAATGTCGGGCGAGGCGTGACTTACCGACTTCGCGTGGTGACGGGAGAGTTGGTGGCAGGCCCAAAGACAGGGCTGCTGGATGTGGGGGAAAGCCGTTGGAGAAGATCACCCTTGAGGAAGACGGGAGCGGGAGTTTAAGGCTCCCGTCGGCGTTGTGCGGGCGATATGGGTTGGAGCCGGAGCAGGAGCTGCTGGTGGAGAGGACGAGTAGCGGACTGGCCCTACATCCGCTCCGGCCCGATGTGCGCAAGGTTTACCTGGAAGTCACCACGCGGTGCAATCTACAATGTCGGACCTGTGTGAGGAACATCTGGGACGACCCGCTGGAGGACATGGAGGACGAGACCTTCAGGCGTCTGGTGGTTCAGCTGGGTGAACTACCCGAGCTCCGGGAGACGGTGCTCGGGGGCTACGGAGAGCCCCTGGCGCACCCCGGCATCCTCGACTACCTGGCAGTGATAAGGGACCTGGGCATCAGGATCACGCTGTCCACGAACGGGGTCCTGCTGGATCGAGAGCGCGCGGAGGCGCTGGTCGACCTGGAGGTGAACGGCGTGACAGTCTCCATTGACGGTACCGATCCAGAGACCTTTGCCGATGTGCGGCGCGGGGCAACGCTGAGAACCATATTGGAGAACATCGAGAGCCTGAACGAGATCAAGGCGGCGGCCGGAACGTCAACTCCGCGGGTGGGAATCGAGTTCGTGGCTTTGAGGCAGAATCAGGATCAGCTCTCTGAACTCCCGGATCTTGCTCGGCGCCTGGAGGCCAACCGGGTCATCGTTACCCACGTCCTACCCCACACAGAGGAGATGGCCGAGGAGGTCCTGTACGGTCGTGACGCGCGGCCGCCACTGCCAGCTGTCAGCGGTTGGGCGGCGGGAGGGGGCGATTGGCTCCTGTGGGGGACGCTGGAGCTGCCTCGGATGCACTGGGGAGCGGAGAGACGATGCCGCTTTGTGGGGAGCAAGGCGTTGGTGGTGGGCTGGGACGGCGGGGTGAGCCCGTGCTACGCGCTTTCCCATTCCTACCCCTATCTGATCTTCGGACGGCGGAAGCAGGTCACACGGCACACTTTTGGCAACGTGAACGACACGAGCCTGAGGTCGATCTGGACAAGCGCTGACTACGTCCGGTTCCGGGCTGAGGTCCGAAGGTTCAACTTCCCCTCGTGCGTAGACTGCGAGCTGCGGGAGACCTGCGATATCACCGAGTCCAACGACGGCTGCTGGGGTTGGTGTCCCTCCTGTGCCGATTGTCTCTGGGCGCAGGACATCGTGCGCTGTCCGTGAGGCGTGAGAAGGAGAGGAGCGATCATCTGCCGGTATGAGCCAGAGAACGGCTGAACTGGGGTCTAAGGGGATCGAGAACTTCATCCGCAAGCGGGGGGGCGTGCTGAACATCGCCTGGCGCACCGTGTGCATGGGGTGATGAACGTTCTTCAAGGGACCATCCGGTCGGATGGGCAAGCCGGAGGACGTCGAGGATTTCGAACGCTTTGAGGCGGGCGATATCACGATCTACATCGCGCGGGAATTGCTGGAGCGGAAGGAACCGGACACGGAGCGGGTGGCCTTCTACATCGACGGCTACGGGAAGTTCTGGCTGCATCTGCGAGGTGCGGTGGACCGGAGCTGAGTGGGTCCCACCCCGGGCCCCGATGCTGATCCTAGGACGATCGGATGGCGGCCGTCGGTTCGCTGGACACAGCCCTGCGGGCAGGGACAGCATCCGATATGGCACTGGCACTCGGCAGTACAGGGCAGGAATCAAGGGATGCTCCTTGCCCATACTCGTCGAGAGTGTGGGGAGATGTCAGCTCTTGAGTCGGGGATCATCACGAAGGCGCGCGATGTCATTACACGGTGCGAAGGTAGCGGGCAAGAGGGAGCCCGTGTCGGGCTTTAATAGTCGTGGTGTTCCGCTCCCTGAAGCGGTGGAACGGATCAGTATTCTGAGAAGCCATTGGCATGGCAGCCGGTCGGTGATGGGGGACTATCGGTGGAGGCGAACGCCATGAAGCGAGACGATATCATCGAGCTGCTGAGCGAACACCGCGAGTCATTGGAGCGATTCGAGGTGGAATCGCTGGCTATTTTCGGTTCAGTGGCGCGGGGTGAGAGCGAAGAAGGAAGCGATCTCGATGTCCTGGTTGAGTTCAAGGGGAAAGCCACCTTCGACTCCTACATGGATCTGAAGCTCTTCCTGGAGGAACTGCTTGGGTGTGAGGTAGACCTAGTCACCCGCAAGGCACTGAGACCCCGCATGCGACCTTACGTCGAGAGGGATGCCGTCTATGTCGCGTGACTACCGACTCTATCTGGAGGACATAGAAGAGGCTTGTCGGAAGATCTTGCGCTACACTGACGGCCTGAGCTTCGCCGCTTTCATCGATGACGACAAGACGTTCGATGCCGTGGTACGTAATCTGGAGATCATCGGTGAGGCGGCCAAGCACATACCTCGAGACGTGCGAGAGCGCCCTTCCTCCATACCATGGTCCAGGATCGCCGGCTTACGTGACATGGTGGCTCACGGATACTTCGGGTTGGATGTGGACATCCTATGGGACATCATCCAGAACCACGTGCCCGCACTGCTCGACGACGTTCAAGAGGTTCTGTGCCAGGAGAACCCTTGAGGTACGACGCACCTGGATCCTGCGTCGACCCTTCATCGAACGTCCTATAGAGCTGGGGGCGTCGGAGGATCGGGGGGAGCACCACAGGTACGAGGCTGAATAGGATTGTCTGGAATGGGAAGCTCTGATCACGAGGCTTGGGGGGCGACCATGTTGGACGATGCGAGAGGGCCGATAGAGCAGTTCTCATGGGGTACGTTTACGATCTGCGGCGAGCACCACGCCACCGGTGCCGGTGTGGGCAAGGATATCCGCCTGGTCGGGGCCGACATATCGCCCTGGCGGGAGCGCAAGGGCCACAAGCTGAAGCGATCGATGATCACCGGCGTCTACAACCAGGACGTCGACATCCTGGTCATTGGTACCGGGGTGCACGGCGCTATCCGGTGTCCGGAGAAGGTGAAGGACGCCATCCGGCAACACGGTATCTGCGAGCTGATACTGCAGCCCACTCCCGAGGCCTGCGCTACCTACAACGAGCTCTTCCGTCAGGGCAAGCGCGTGGCGCTGCTCGCTCACGGCACGTGTTGACGTAGGAGTTGATCCTTGGGCGTGAAACCCGCCGCCCGGCCAGGGGTGGTTTGCCCTTCCTCTGCGGTCGGTGCCTGGCACTTGCCCAGCGTGCGGAGCTAAGCCGCGTGCAAAGCTAAGCCGCGTGCGAAGCTAAGCCGCGTGCGGAGCCAGGCCCCCGTGGGTCATGGGTGGCCCACCTTCACCACTCCACCATCGTAATCCTCCCCGCCAATTTGGTCCATCGTAGGCAGGCCGTCATTCCCACCGTGTGGGGCCAGGCGGGGTGTGGTGGTGGGCTCTTCCCTCTTCTGCTGCCCAGGTCGTGGATCATGGCCCGCCCTGCTTTCACCAGCCCGACGAGATCTGCACCCGCTTTTCATCGTGCCTTCATCATACCTTCACAAGGACCTGGTATCCTCTAGGTGTCGATTTGGCTGGCCCGTCCGGCAAAGGGCGGGCTCAAGATCTGAGGAGGGTAGTCTACAATGATAAGACGGAAGACGTTGTACGCCGCGCTGGGAGCTGCGATCGCTCTGGTTCTACTGTTCGGTGGCCTGGGTGCATCCGTAGTGGCCGCTCAGGAGCCGACGCCGGAAGATGCGGCGGGCTGCCCGATGCGGGGCTGGGCGCGAGACTTCCTGGGCTTCGGTCGTGCCGGGCAACTGCCGCTGTTCGAAACGGCGGCGGGCGAACTGCAGTTGACGCCTGAGGAGCTCTCCTCCAGGATGCGGGCGGGCCAGACGATCGAGGAGGTCGCCGAGGAACAGCGCGTCGAGGTGGAGGAGCTGCGGGAAGCCCTGAATCAAGCCCGAGACGAGGCCATGCACGAAGCGATTCAGCGAGCCGTCGAGGAAGGCGAGATGACCCAAGAGCAGGCAGAATGGCTGCTGGAGGGCATGGCGCACGGTTTCGTGCCCCACGGACGGGTGTTCAACCACGGATTCGGACGGCGGATGCACAGAGGCCCTTCCCGCGGCGGATCCTGGGGCCGGTAGAATCGTTGACAACAGACCTACCCTGCCAACCTCCGGCCCATTAGGTTGGCACCGTTGGAGCATGGGTTCTGTGGTCAGGTGACGCATCCGGCTGCGTCAGCGGGGGAGCCAGGCTTCAGCCTGGCTCCTGCGGTTCCTCGCCTACTCCAGGCCGCCGACGAGCACACGGACGACGGCCCCCCTGCGAATCCCCACTCCATCCTCGGGCGAACTCTACGGAATCGTGCCATAGCTCCGGCAGAACTGCGCGGCGGACCCCTGCGGCGCTGAATCCATCCGTAAGGCATCCGCTGTCAGGAGTCGTCGAAGGGAGAGTACCACGTCAACTCCAAGCGTGGTGTCCTATCGGCTACCGCCGCAATCGCTGGGGCTACGTCTTGCTCGGCATCGTGGGCCTCGCGGGCCGCATGGGGGAGCCGCCTGACGTACGCCATGGGAAAGGTGGGCTCCGGTTCGTGCCGATCGGCGAGGAGATTTGAGCGGGAGATCCGCCCCCGTTCTGCTGAGTTGGAGGGTATACGAGACGCGGATTGGACAGTTATTCGGAGAGCTGCAGGGATAGCTCGGGATTCGGGTCGGGCGCCGGTCAGTTGTGGCTGGTGGTCGGGCCCTGAGCGAAGCGCGGTCCTGAGAAGCGGTGGGTGCTGGGAGCTGGTAGACTATCCTGTTCACGGGATTCCCGGTATATTTACCAGGGGGGTTATGGATACCGTGAGTCCATCTGTGCGATCCGGAGAGCACCGTTGAACTGGAGTGGGTTTCTGACCGCGCTGGGCCTCGTCTTCGTGGCCGAGCTGGGAGACAAGACGCAACTGGCCGTCGTCATGCAGGTGTGCAGGTTCCGCCGCCCCTGGGCGGTCTTTGCGGGAGCGAGCCTGGGGCTCGCCCTGGTCACCGGCCTCGGGGCGGTGGTGGGGCAGGCGGTGGGGCACCTGGTACCGCGGGAGATCGTGCGGGCCGTTGCGGCTGGGGCGTTTCTGGTGATGGGGGTGCTGATGGGCCGGCAGGCATGCAGGCCCGAGTCACCCAGCCGATCGCGGGAAGTGTGCGATGTCGCTGGCAGTGAGGACTCGACCCGGTCGGAGAGCGGGTGGTGGTGGCAGGCCTTCGGTGGGACCCTGGGCCTGCTGTTTGTGGCGGAGATGGGGGATAAGACTCAACTGGCGGTTCTGACTCTGGCTGGGCAGTCCAGCTCCGCGTGGGCCGTCTTCGTCGGTGCGACTCTGGCCCTGATGGGGGTCACAGCGCTGGGCGTCCTGGGTGGGGAGGGACTGTCTCGACTGATGCCTGAACGGATGCTCCTTTGGGTGTCGGCGGCAGCGTTTGTTGGTATGGCATTATTGATGGCGACGGGCCTACTGTGACGACAACGGCCGGCGTTACCGTCGGGTGTCCCTGTGGGACGGATCAGCGCCACGCTCTGGTGCACAGATGATGGGGGGTATCGTGTCTCGAACCGTTCTGGTGGTCGATGACGAACCCGAAATCGTTCGTCTGCTACGCTCGTACCTGGAGCGGGATGGCTATCGGGTGGTGACGGCCTCCAATGGCGAGGAGGCGCTGTACGTGGCCCGACACGAGAGCCCCGACCTGGTGTTGCTGGACATCCTCATGCCGAGGATGGATGGCCTGGAGTTCACGCGGAGGGTGCGTCGCGAACAGGACGTACCCATCATCATGCTGACCGCCCGGGCCGAGGAGATGGATCGGATCGTGGGTCTGGAGATCGGGGCCGACGACTACGTTACCAAGCCGTTCAGCCCGCGGGAGGTCGTCGCACGGGTGCGGGCGGTGCTGCGCCGGGCCCAGCCCAAGCCCGAGGCCCCGCCTATCCTCCGTGTTGGTCCGATCACGCTGGATCGTTCCAGGCACACGGTCACGGTCGACGGAGAGGGTATCGATCTGACGCCCACGGAGTTCGGCATTCTGGAGACACTGATGAAGGCGCCGGGCCGAGTTTTCTCTCGTGGTGAGATCCTCGAGGCGGTGCACGGCGTCACGTTTGAGGCCTACGAGCGGACGGTGGATGCGCACGTCAAGAACCTGCGGGGGAAGATCGAACCTGATCGGGAGAGCCCACGTTACATCGTCACTGTGCGTGGGGCCGGATACCGTCTAGAGTCAGAGTTGGAGCGGGGTTAGCCTCCCGGCAGGGCAGAGGGTTGGAGCGTCGGATAGTTTCGGGAGATCGTGGGGCTGGTCATGAGAGCTTGAGATCCTTCGCGGGGGGGGCGATGAGTAGCCTCTACTGGAAGGGGATGGTGGCCTTCTTGATCGTCATCCTCGTCGCAGTCGGGACGGTGGCGGTGCTGACGGCGCGGGCCACGGAGACTGCCTTCCGCCGGTATACGCTGACGCGGGGCGTGTTGTGGGAGGCGGTGACTGCCGAGCTGGCCGCCTACTACGCCGCTCAGGACTCCTGGGCGGGAATACAGGAAGCGCTGATACTGACGCCCGACCGACGGCACGGAATGGGGGGCAGGGGCGCTACCGATCACCCGCTGAGACAGGTCGATTTTCGCATCCTTGACGCGGAGGGGCGGGTTGTCGCCAGCACGGAGGGCTCACCCCGGGGAAGCATGCCCAGAACAACCTTCGAGGATGCGGTCCCGATTGAGGTGGATGGGGAGATCGTAGGGCATCTCCTTCCGGCCCTGAGGCCCGTCCCCAGCTGGCCTCTGGATGCGGCCCAGACGGCGTTCTTGGATCAGGTGCAGAGGAGACTGTGGATCGGGGCTGCAGCGGCCCTGGCTGTGGCGTTGGTTGTCGGTGGCGTGCTGTTCCGCTCCATCACCGCTCCCCTCCGCGAGTTGACCGCCGCGAGCGAGGCGATCGCTGGCGGCGACCTCTCCACCCGGGCCGACGTCCGGGGAGACGATGAGGTAGCACAACTGGCGGATGCCTTCAACTCTATGGCCAGCAGTCTGGCGCAGATGGAAGAGGCGCGCCGCAATCAATCGGCGGACATCGCCCACGAACTGCGCACCCCCCTCACGGTGCTGCAGGGGACCCTTGAGGCGATGCTCGACGAGGTCTACCCAACGGACGCCGACAACCTGGAGGCGGCGCTGTCCCAGACGCGTACCCTCTCCCGGTTGATCGAGGACCTACGTGTCCTGGCTCTGGCCGATGCCGGGGAGCTCCGGCTTGAGAAGGAGGAGCTCGATCTCGACGGACTCTTGAAGGGGATCGTTGAGGCGTACCAGCCTCGGGCCAAGGTGCAGGCGATCGTCTTGGCACTGGAGACGCCGGCGGGGCTCCCGCCGGTCTCCGCAGATCGGGACCGCTTGATTCAGGTGATGGGGAATTTGCTGACGAACTCCCTCCAGTACGTCTCCGATGGCGGACATGTGAGGGTAGAAGCCGAGGAACGAGACGAAGAGGTGGCTGTACTGGTGAAGGACAACGGCCCCGGTGTTCCTCCGGATGATCTGCCCCACCTGTTTGAGCGCTTCTGGCGCGCCGACCCGGCTCGCCGGCGGGCTACGGGGGGCAGCGGGTTGGGCCTCGCCATCGCGCGCCACATCGTGGAGGCCCACGGCGGACACATGTGGGCCGTCGAGACTGATGGCGGAGGGTTGACCATCGGGTTCACGCTCCCTGTGGCGGTGTGATGGAAGGCTGCCCCGTGAGGGCGGATATCTGTCAGCGTGGAAGGGGAGGAGGGGGCACGCCGGCACCCCGGGTGATGGACGACGGCGTCGGTATGCCGCTGGCTCAGCAATCGCGTGTCTCTGGTCGGCTCTTCCGGGCTCAGTCGGCGTGGACGGCGGGCGTCAGAGGCCCGGGCCTGGGCTGGGTTTCGTGGAGGTCGTGGGCGAAAGGCACGGCGGCTGAGTGTGGGTGGAGAGCACACCGGCTGAGGGGAGCGTCTTCGCCCTGTGGCCCCTCCGGTGCCGGGCTACGAGCCCTAGCGACCCCGGACCGCGACGCAGGGATCGTAGTCTGCACCCAGTATGATGCGGAACTGGACGTCGCTGTCCTCGGTTGGCTGCGAGAGGACGTCGTCTCGCCCTCGTCCGTAGAGGCGCATCAGCCGCTGCACAACCCAGTTGTCGGGGGTCGTCCTGAGGTCGACGATCTGCGTGCGGGGTTGGATCTCCTGTGCCCTGTCGACGGCCACCACCGCGAATCCCTCCCAACGGAGCCTCTCAGCCGCCACGCGGCCCCATCCCTCGTGCGGGTTGGCGTTGATCACCTCGACCCGGTGGGCCCGCGCTTCTACAGGAGGCGGCGGTGCCAGGGCCTCACGGACCACGGATTGGAGATTCTCCTCAACCGGGAGCAGTATGTACATGCCATCAGGGCCTCGCGCGGCCTCGACGGCGCCGCCTCCCACGAAGCGGCTCTTCACATTGGCGGGATCTAACTGGAGACCAATGGCACCCAGTCGGATTACCCCGTCCAAGTCGAGGTCGGTGGCGACGGTTTCCCTCAGGGCGCCCCACAGGGAAGGAATTTTCGGAACGACCCCCACGCTGCGGATCTGTTGTGACAGGCCCCGGAGCACCTGCTGCTGCCGACGATGGCGGTCGAAGTCACTGGTGTCCCAGCGGGAGCGGGTGTACATCAGCGCGTGCTTCCCGTCGAGATGGTGAATCCCGGGTTCCAGGTTTATGGCGATCCGACCGGTCGGCGACTCCGGGTCGGGGAAGATATCCTGTAGGGGGCACTCGACCGCGACCGTGACCCCCCCCAGAGCGTCGACGATCTGCACAAAGCTATCGTACCCGACCCGCGCGTAGTAGTCGACGTGTACCCCGAAGTTGTGTCTGATGGTTGCCTTCGCCAGGGCGGGCCCCCCCGTGCTGAAGGCGGTGTTGATCTTGCCGAAGCCCACCCCCGGCATCCAGGCGTAGAAGTCGCGGGGGATAGATAGAAGGGAGACCGAGGGGGTCTCCGGATGGATGGTGGCGATGACCATGGTGTCGGTGCGCCCGATACTGTCCATGTCCGGTTGATCCGACCCAAGCAACAGGATATTCCTCACGTTCTGAGGCTGACCGATCAGCACCACCGATTCCGGGCCGGTCAACGTCGTGGTGATGGAGTCTGTGCGCGTCACGACCACGGGCGTTGGCATCGGTGTTCCGGACAGAAAGCCCAGCGAGGGGGCCGCTCCCCGGGGCGGAGGCGTCGGTTCGATCGTTGGTGTGGGCGTAGGCGCGAGCGTTGGCGTTCTTGTGGGCGTCCGGGTCGGGGTCGGGGTCGCCGTGGGCGAAGGAGTGGGCGTCATCGTGGGGGTCTCGATGGTCGGGCTTGGGGTGAGCGTGACGGGAGCCGGGGTAGCGCTTGGCAGTGGGGCAGCGGGAGCAGCGAAGA
>SKQX01000255.1 GCA_007118795.1 Thermoflexales bacterium
CCACAGAGATGACTGGGACAGGAGGCGTCTGTATGCCGGACTATCGAGTCCGTGACCACCCCATTCTGCCCACCGATGATGGGCCAACCCTCGAGTTCACCTGGAGAGGACGCAGCATGACTGCCCGGCAGGGAGAGACCATCTCCTCGGCCCTTTTCGCCAACGGCGTGCGCATCTTCGGGCATCACCACAAGGACGGGGCCCCCCAGGGGCTATTCTGCGCCAACGGACAGTGTGCCCAATGCCTGGTGATGGCCGATGGTCTGCCCATCAAGTCCTGCATGGCTCCGGTTCTGCCCGGGATGACCATCGAGCCCCTGGAGGGCAAACCGGGGCTGCCCGACGTCGGAGCACCACCGGAGACCCGGGCCATTGGCACCGTGGACGTCGAGTGTCTGATCATCGGCGGTGGGCCGGCCGGCCTGTCGGCAGCCATCGAGCTCGGAAAAGCTGGCGTCCGGACCCTCATCGTCGACGACAAACACCGTCTCGGGGGCAAACTGGTTCTCCAGACCCACAAGTTCTTCGGCTCTATCGAAGCCTGCTACGCCGGCACCCGGGGCATCGACATCGCCGAGAGGTTGGAGCGGGAGGCGGCGGATTTTGAGAACGTGCGGATCTGGCTGGACACAGCCGCCCTGGCCGTGTTTTCGGACCGGAAGGTGGGCCTGCTCCGCCAGGGTCACTACGCCCTGGTGCGCCCCCAGATCCTGATGGTGGCCACCGGGGCGCGGGAGAAATCCCTCGCCTTCCGCGGAAACACCCTGCCCGGAGTCTACGGCGCCGGCGCCTTCCAGACCCTGGTGAACCGCGACCGGGTCAAGTCGGCGGATCGCCTGTTCGTCGTCGGCGGCGGCAACGTGGGCTTGATCGCGGGCTATCACGCTCTTCAGGCCGGCATCGACGTCGTCGGCCTCTGCGAGGCGCTGTCGGAGTGTTCCGGGTACAAAGTCCACAAGGACAAGCTCGCCCGTCTCGGGGTACCCATCTATACCTCCCACACTGTTCTCAGCGCCAACGGGCAGGACCAGGTGGAATCCATCACCATCGCCGAGATCGACAAGAACTGGGAGCCCGTGCCCCACACGGAGCGGACCTTCCGCTGTGACACCATCCTCGTCGCCGTCGGACTGGATCCGGTGGACGAGTTTGTGACGAAGGCCGAGGAGTTCGGCCTTCCGGTCTACGCGGCAGGGGATGCCGAGGAGATCGCTGAGGCATCGGCCGCCATGTTCACCGGGCGCATCCGCGGCCTGGAGATCGCCCAGGCTTTGGGGCGGGACGTCGGCGACGTGCCCCCCGAGTGGCACCGCACCGCCGAGATCCTCAAGTCGAGCCCCGGCGCGGTGGTCACCGAGGACATTCCCGATGACGACCAGGGCGTCTTCCCTGTGCTTCATTGCGCCCAGGAGATCCCCTGTAATCCCTGCACCTCGGTCTGTCCGCAGGGCTGTATCACCATTGGCAGCGACGACATCCGCGGCCTGCCCGAATACGTTGGCGACGAGTGTATCGGCTGCCAGAAGTGCGTGGCCATCTGTCCCGCCCTGGCCGTCACCCTCGTTGACTACGAGAACCATTCCAGTTATACAACGGTCACCGTGCCCCACGAGTTCAGCCCCCGGACCGTCGAACCCGGCGACACGGTCACGGTATTGGACACCGAGGGCACGGTTCTGGGCCCCGTCGAGGTGCTCCGGGTGCGGCAGCCGCGATTCGCCGACCGGGCCCTCCTGGTCCAGGTGCGCGCCCCGCGGCCCATTGCGAAGCGCATCGCTGGCATCCGCGTGCAGGAGCCGTGGGTCTCTGAATCCCTGGCGACGGTCGTCCAGCGCATCCCCGATGACGAGGTCATCTGCCGCTGCGAGCGGGTGACGGCGCGGGAGATTCGGGAGCTGATTCGGTCGGGCGTGCGCGACGTGAATCACATCAAAGCCGTGACGCGGGCCGGCATGGGCGCCTGCGGCGCCAAGACCTGCACCAACCTGATTGCCCGCCTCTTCCAGGAGCAGGGCATCAGCATGAGCGAGGTGACGGAGAATACCCAACGCCCCCTCTTCATCGAGGTCCCCCTGGGCGTCTTTGCCGGTGTATCGGACGAGGAGAGGCCCATGGAGAGGGTACCGGTCACCCACGCCACCGATGTCCACGAGGGCGGGATGTAGGAGTCGCTTTCGGCCCGCTCCCGACCCTGTCCTGGGGGGTTCGGGAGCGGCCGGATCTCGTCCCAAGGAACCACATGGCCGACACGCCCTCACCGCCGCTCTACCTCGACCCCAATCTCCAGATCGTCTTCGGGGTCTCACTGATGGCCGTGCTCGGTGTGTCCAGCATCACACCGGCATTTCCCGGCGTTGGGCGCGCTCTCGACGTCCCGTCCCAGACGGTAGCTCATCTCATCACCGCCTTCACCCTGCCGGGCGTCCTCTTCACCCCGGTTCTGGGGATCTTGACCGATCGGTGCGGCCGCAAGCAGATCCTCATCCCGGCGCTTATCCTCTTCGGCATCGCTGGGAGCGCCTGCGCCCTAGCCCGGGACATCGGCGTGCTCCTGGCCTTCCGGTTCGTCCAGGGCATCGGTGCCGCCGCCCTCAACGTGCTCTACATCACCCTCATCGGCGATCTCTACAGCCGCACCCGCCAGACCGCTGCCATGGGCTACAACGCCAGCGTGATCAGTGTCGGCACCGCCGTCTTCCCCGCCATCGGCGGTGGGCTGGCCAGCGTGGCCTGGTACCACCCCTTTCTGCTGCCCATCCTGGCTATCCCCCTGGCGCTCCTGGCCCTTTTCTGCCTGGAGAACCCCGAACCCGAGGGGCAGCAGGTGCTGTCGACGTATCTCCGGCAAACCTGGGCCAGCGTCAAACACGGTCAAGCCGTGGTCTTCCTGGTGCTGACCTTGTTGACCTTCGTCATCATCTATGGCGCCTACCTGACTTACCTGCCGTTTCTCATGGAGGACGCCCTCCAGGCCTCGCCGGTGGTGATCGGGATCGTCATGTCCGGGACATCGGTCGCCACCGCCCTGGCCTCGTCACAGCTGGGGAAACTGGCGAACCGCTTCTCGGGGCGGCTTCTCCTCCAGATCGCCTGTGGCTGCTACGCGCTGGCCCTGGTTCTGATCCCGCGCGTGACGAGCCTCCCGCTGCTGGGGGTGCCGGCCGTCCTGTTCGGCCTGGGCCAGGGGCTGAGCATCCCCAATCTCCAGACGTCGCTGGCCAGCCTGGCCCCCATCGAGCACCGGGGGGCGTTCCTGTCGGCCAATGCCTTGGTGCTCCGGGTGGGACAGACCTTGGGCCCGCCCGTGATGGCCGTGGCTTCCAGCGTCGGGGGGATGGTGGCGACCTTCCACGTGGGAGCGGCCATAGCACTAGCCATGCTCGTGTTGGCCGCAACGAGTCTTAGGGTAAAGGAGAACGACCGATGACCACTGACGTGCAGAGAGTCTTGGACGCTTTTAAGGACATGCGGGACCGGGTCACCGTCGACGCCTGCTTCGGCGCGCCCGTGAGCACCGAGATCGGGACCTTCATCCCGGTGTCCCAGGTCCGCTACGCCTTCGGGATGGGAGCGAGCCAGCGTTCAGCCGCTGAGGAAGACGAGTGGGAGGAGGCCGCCGCCGGTCCGTATGGTGGCAAGATGAGAAGCGTGCCCCTCGGCGTCGTCGCGGTCACCGAGGATGAGGTGCGCCTGGAGCCCGTCGTCGACGAGCAGAAGGTGGCAGCCCTCGGCATGCTCGTAGCCGCCTGGGCCGTCTTCTGGCTCGCCCGCGTGCTGATCGCCTTCCTGGGGCCCCGCGACTAGATCCCTGGCGGGCCCGCTGTACGCCTGAGCCGGTTGCGAGAGCGGATTCTCCTCCACTGTGCCCAGGTTCGTAGTCAGGCACGGAACGGAGTGGAGTGCCGTCCATCCCGCT
This sequence comes from Thermoflexales bacterium, assembly GCA_007118795.1. Lineage (GTDB taxonomy): Bacteria > Chloroflexota > Anaerolineae > B4-G1 > B4-G1 > SKLM01. Next base: position 3,917 of record SKQX01000255.1, read on the forward strand.
CCGCTCCCGGTGCTGCCTGTCTACCCCTGCTCCAGCCGAACGGCCAGCTCGAGCAACCCCCAGCTCGAGCCGAACCCGCAGCTCGCGCCGCCCCCTCAGCTCGCGCCGGGTCTGTGACCCGGCGCACCACCGCAGACCACCTCGCCGGCATCCACCCCGCCCGCGTCCATCCCAATCTCCTTGCCAGCCGACCCTCGCTCGTGGTATAATCCCATCCACTAACCACAAGAGAGGAGAGAATGAAACCACCTGCTGACCCAATTCTAATTCGCTTCACCGAGACCTGGGGCATCCACTGGTACGGCGTCCTGATCGTAGCCGGCGTCCTCCTCGGTGCCCTCTACGCAGCCTGGCGGGCCAAGCGCAACGGCGACGACCCCGATCACGTCTGGAACGCCCTCACCATCGCCATCATCCTCGCCATCATCGGGGCCCGGCTCTACCACGTCTTCTCCGAGCCTGAGGGAGGCATGGTCGGCTGGAGCTACTACCGCACCCACCCTATCGAGATCCTCTACATCTGGCAGGGTGGCCTGGCCATCTACGGGGCCATCGTCGGGGGTCTATTGGGCGTCGCCATCTACACCTGGCGCGCCGGCCTACCTACCCTGAAGTGGCTCGATTACGGCGCACCCGGTCTGGCTCTGGGGCAGGCGGTCGGACGCTGGGGCAACTTCTTCAACCAGGAGCTCTACGGACCGCCGACGGACCTGCCCTGGGGGCTGCGGATCGCGCCCGAGCACCGCATCATCCCCTACAACAACCTGGAGCAATATCCGCCCGATACCCTCTTCCATCCCACCTTCCTCTATGAGTCCCTGTGGGCCCTGCTGCTGTTTGTCGTCCTGGCGGTCGTCGCCCACAAGTACCGGGATCGGATCAAGCGAGGCGACATCCTTCTGGGCTATCTCGTCGGCTACCCTCTGGGCCGGTTCTTCCTTGAGTACCTGCGGCCGGACGCCTGGATGATCGGCCCCATCGCTGCCGCTCAACTGTTCGCCATCATCTGCATCATCGGGGCCGGCGCCATCCTGGTCGTACGCCATACCGTGGCCAAGACCTCGCCGCCCCGGGAGGACCAGCTGGACGCACCAGCCGCGGAGCCGAGGGGAGAGGACGCTTCGTGACACCAGCTCACACCACCGTGGCCTTCCGCGGGTCCGCCAGCTCCTTCCGGCGCACCGCGGCCCACGCCAGACCCTAAGTGGGGAGAGCCCAATGCCTTTGGCATTGGGCTCTTTCTCTTTTGAGCACAGACCGAAGGAGAAGAAGCGATGACTGGAGGAGAGGCCCTCTATCGGCTGCAGCAGCTCGACAGTGAACGGGACGCCACTCAGGATCGGCTGCGGGAGATAGACGCAGCGTTGAGGGACGACACGCGCCTGCGCCGGGCCCGCCAGGCCCTCCAGGAGCAGGAGCAAGAGGCTCGGAAGTGGCAGGCCAGACAGCGGGATCTGGAGCTGGAGATCGAGAGCCTGGCCGATAAGAGCGCCCGCTCCGAAGCGCGGCTCTACGGAGGGAAGGTCACCAATCCCAAGGAGCTCACCGACCTGGAGGCCGAGATCGCGTCCCTCCAACGGCGCCGCCGCAGGCTTGAGGACCAGCTCCTGGAGGCGATGATCGAGCGTGAGGGCGCGGAGGACACGCGCGATGCGGCGCAGACACACCTTCAGGAGACTGAGTCCACCTGGTCGCGGACTCAGGCGGACCTCAGGGCGGAGCGCACCGGATTGGAGCAGCGGCTCCAGGAGATCGAGCGCCGGCGGGACGAGGTCGCCGCGCACCTCGACCCCCAGACCCTGGCGGCTTACAACAGACTGCGCGAACTCAAGGGGGGGCAGGCCGTGGCTCGCCTACGGGCCGACATTTGCACCGTGTGCGGCGTCACCATCTCGGCGAGCGCCGAGTGGAAGCTGCGGCAAGGCGAGCTGATCCACTGCGATTCCTGCGGGCGGATCATCGTCTCGGTCTGAGCCCTGGCGTCCTCTTACCGGCTTCGCCCCGACGGTCCGGGGAGATCACCCCGTTCACAAAAGCAGCGACACCAGCGCCATTCGCAGCAGCTGCTCCAGGAACCACAGGATCAGCAGCGCCACCAGGGGCGAGAAGTCCAGCCCGCCCAGCGATGGGATGGCCGCCCGGATGGGCGCCAACAGCGGTTCCGTGATCCGGATCAGGAACTGCATCGCGGGATGGTACGGGTCGACGTTGAACCACGGAAGCAGCGCCCGGGCGATGATCGCAAAGGAGTAGAGGGTGAAGGCCAGGTTGATGACCTGCAGTAGAAACCGCATGCTTCTCCTAGTGTGGTAGAACCCGTCGACCGCTAGGCCATGCGGAAGTCAGTCCGCGGGCCGGTTCGGGTTATCGACTCCCTCGCGCTCCAAAGATGGCTCGGCCAATGCGCACCATCGTCGCCCCCTCCTCGATCGCCACCTCGAAGTCATTCGTCATGCCCATCGAGAGCTCGTCCCAGCTGCCGCCAGGGACCCGCTCCCGCAGCAGATCGCGCAGCGACCGGAGGCTGACGAACAGGGGGCGCACCTCCTCGGGATCCTCGACGTAGGGCGGCATCGTCATCAGCCCGCGTACCTTCAGACCGGGAAGGCCCAGGATCTCCTCCACCGCGGTCAGAAACTCCTGCAGCTGGGGCCCGTCCTCGTCCCAGTCCTCCAACGCAAAGCCATACTTCGACCCCTCCCCCGAGATGTTACACTCCAGGAGCACGGGCAACTCGCGATCCATTTCCAGGGCCCGGTCGCTCAGGCGCCGGGCGATCTTGAGCCGATCGATGGAGTGGACGTAGTCGTAGTGGTCCGCCACCCGTCTGGCCTTCCGGCTCTGAACGTGACCGATCATATGCCAGATCGGTCGCGGGTCGGACACGTAGGGCGCCACCGCCGTCATCTTGCTGATCCCCTCCCGGGCCCGGTTCTCACCGAAGTGGCGCACCCCGGCCTCGTGAGCCTCCAGCACCACCTCCGCCGAGAAGGTCTTCGTCACCGCCACCAGCGTGATCGCCCCCACCTCCCGGCCGGATCGGACCGCCGCCTCCGCCATCCGTTCCTCTATCTCCGCCAGGTTCTCCCCAATCTCAGACATGTCACCCTTGCTCCAATCCTATCACGACGCCGAAGCGGCCGGTCCGACCGTTCTCGGCCCGGTGGGAGAAGAACTCGTCGACGTGGCACGCCGTGCAGAGCCCCCCGCGCTCGATGTGCCGGACCCCGGCGGAGCGGAGCTGCGCCTCCACCGCGGCGGGCAGGTCCGCGTACACTCGCCCGTCCACCGCCTGCACGACGTCCGAACCGGGGGGACATGCCGACGCGATCCTCTCGGCGACGTCCGTCCCTACCTCATAGCAGCAGGGTCCGATGGTGGGACCGATACCGGCCCAGATGTTCCCCGCCTCGCACGCCAGCCCCTCCGTCATCGCCTCGACGGCTGTCCGCGCCACCCCGGCCACCACCCCGCGCCACCCGGCGTGGGCCAGCCCCACGGCCCGTCGCAGCGGATCGAACAGGAAGATCGGCGTGCAGTCGCCAAAGCGCATCATCAGCGGTAGCCCCGGGGTCGCCGTTGCCAGACCGTCCGTCTCCGGTCGGACCGTCCCCCGGTTCTCCCATCCCACCACCTCCACCGATGCCCCGTGCACCTGCCACGGGCTGACCACCTGTCCACGATCCAACCCCAGCGGCGCCAAGGCCCGGCGGTGGTTCTCCTCGACGGCCGCCCGCTCGTCGCCCACCGCCTGACTGAGGTTGAGGGTGGCAAAGGGACCCCGGCTCACTCCCCCGATGCGCGTCAGGACCGCGTGGAGCAGGCCGTCGGCGTCTTCGAGCCCCTCGAACCGATACCCGACGACGCCCCCGACCCTATATCGTATCACCGACCGCCCTGCTCCGCCGCCCGCCGCCGGCGATGAGCCCCCGGGTCGTCGAATCGCGGGTCTGGTTCCGCAGGCAGCGTCGGAGAGCTAGGTCCAGCCAAAGCGCCGCTCCAACGAGGCCCGCACGTCCTTCATCGACTCGTCTAGATACGGATAGGCCAGCCAGACCGTCGCCCATCCGAACAGCGTGCCGGTGATCACCCGCATCAGAGCGGTCGTCTCGTACGGCTCCAGCCCGATCCGCGGGAAGATCAGTGGCAGCACGTAGGAAAGCAGCTGGTAGCCGCCGTCGAGCCCCATGGGCACCAGCCCCAGCAAAATGTACATCCACCACCGCAGCGGCCTGATGGCCCAGCGACGCCGCAGCAGACTGTAAGCCACCCCCACCAGGAAGATGGCACCGTAGATGGCCACATCCCGCTGGCAGAGCGCGATCTTATACCCCAGCGCCGGACTTCCCAAGAACTCGTTCGCCCACGGGCCCGATACACCCTCGCCCGCTACCTCTATCAACTCCGGCAGACGGTACGAGAATTGGGGCCCGAACAGGAAGTATGACCGCTGCGGCAGTTGGTGGCACAGGGGGCCGTAGATCGTGTAGATGGCTCGCCCGGCCCATTCGACACCCCCCCGCATCAGCGCCGGGGCCAGAATGGGGAGGCTGATGTAGAAGAAAGCCAGCGTGTTCAGGACCGCCAGCCAATGCTTGGACAGCCAGTAGACGGAGCGATCGACCGCCGCCTCCAGCCTCCCGCGGCCCGCCTGGGACCCATCCCGCCTCACCCGCTGGCGGCGCTCCACCTCTTCCAGCACCGCCGCCGTCCTCGCCTCGTCCAGGTCTGCGATTTCTCTCATAAGGAGGAGAATTATACCACGCCGTTGCTAGCCAGTCCAGACACGGACACCCCATCCTCTCCCACCGGCTCGGAGGGGTCTGTGACCCCGACCGACAGCGAAGGGCCTACGTGCTGTCCATGTTCCACGCACCTCTGGCACGGCGCCACCCACCGTTACTCGCAGGCGAACGCGGGTCACAGACCCGCTGCGAGCTAGGGGGGAACAGGCGCGCTGGGAGCTCGGGGTGAACAGACCCGCTCGCCCACCGGCTCGGAGGGGTCTGTGACCCCGACCGACAGCGCAAGGCCTGC
>SKQX01000243.1 GCA_007118795.1 Thermoflexales bacterium
CCTCTCCGCATACTCCTGACACTCGCTCAGCGGATGGCTGCCCGATTCCAGCCAGCCCTTGCTGAGGTAATAGGTGCCGGGAACGGCGCTGAACTCACGCTGGTACGCCTGCCGCGAGCCCAGTAGAATGGCGATGCAGTCGTCGGTGCGCGGAATCAGCAAGGTGTGCTGTCGGGACTTGACGCCCGGAAGGCCGGTACCGCACAGCCCGTACCCAAACACGATCAAGCCCGGTGCCTCCACAGCGTCCACGCGGTCCTGTAGTGCCTCTCTCAGCCTCTGGGGAACGCAATGGAGCCCGTACTCCTCGTAGGTGACGTCCTCGGCGAGGTCCTCCGGTAGCAGAGGTTCCAGCACCTCTTGCAGAACCTGGCAAGCAATGATGTGGACTGGTACCTCTCCTGGCGTCGTATCCAACGTGTCGTGCCCCCTGGTATCGTTCACATGGCCCTCCGTGCCGACATGCATCAGCTTTTCTGCTCGTCAATCTATTATACACAGTTGAGCACACCAGTCAACTATACGGTGCCCCGACGGTCCGTTTCCGCCCGCGGGTCGGCGGGCCATCCGGGGCAGGTGGCCCACCAAGACTCCGCGGGTGACCTAATCGGACAGATGGGGCAAGCCAGCGGACCGAAGGTCAGCGCGTAGGCCTCAACTTTAAGGTAGCGGGCGCTCCCGGGGCTTGCTCGTTCATCCGGCTGTGGTATAATCCTTATGAATTTCCCCATATGTAGGGGTTTGCCCCTATAAGAAACCCACCTGTGGGTTTTCCGTATCTACGGCTTTCCATAGCCGGATGTCGGCCCCGTGGCTCTGTGCTGGGTCGCCTGTCTGCCATTCTCGAGCCGCGGCGAGGCCGACTCAAAGAGGGAGCAAGCAAAGCTGCCATGATGTGTCCTTATTGCGACAGTGCCGAGACCCGCGTCATCGATACCACGCGGAAGGTGCACAGCGTTCGTCGCCGACGAGAGTGCAAGTCCTGCCGCCGACGCTTCTCGACGATGGAACGGGCCATTATGCAGGCGCCTCTCGTGGTCAAGCGGGACGGGCGCCGGGAGACCTTCGACCGCGAGAAGATCGTCTCCGGGCTAAGAATTGCCTGTGCCCGTCGGCCGGTGTCGGCCGATGATCTGGAGCGCGTGGTGGACCGCGTCGAGAGCCACATTCGAGAGGTGGGCAAGACTGAAATCCCCACCCGGGCCATTGGTGACCTGGTGATTGAGGAGTTGAAGGTGCTGGATCCTGTCTCCTATATCCGCTATGCCATCGTCTACCTGGGGCTCGAGGATCTGGACGAGGTGCGGGCCGAGGTCAACCGACTGTTGGAGGAACGTGCCGCGGGTAGGTAAGGGAGGCGAGTTCGGGGATGGCCCCTGGGGTTGGGCACGCTGCCCATTGGCGGTGCGGGGGCGGAGCTGAACGAGAACGATGCTGGTTGACCTACACACTCATACTACTGTCTCCTCCGGATGCAGCTTGATGTCGCCGCAGGAACTGCTGGCGGCGGCCCCCAGTGCCGGGCTGAATGGTGTCTGCGTCACCGATCACTATTCCATCGCCGGTGCGGACGTGACGCAGAGGCTGAGTCACAGTCAGGAAATTCCCGTCTTTCGCGGAGTCGAGGCGCGGACCGATCTGGGCGATATGCTCGTCTTCGGTTACTACCGGGACCTTCGCGAGGGCATCTCTCTCGATCGCCTGTGTGCCATCGTCCACGAGGCCGGAGGTCTGGTGTTCGCGGCTCACCCTTTTCACACCCGGGGCGGCCCGAGCCTGGCGCAGGCGTTTCGACGCCGGGGGCTCGATCTGGAGACCGAGTGGGACCGGGTGGAGGCTATGAGACATCTTGACGGCGTTGAGACGCTGAATGGGAACGTAGCGCCGGCCGACAATGAGCTGGCTCGGTCCCTGGCCGCACAACTGGGGGTTCCCGGCATCGGCGGTAGCGACGCTCACACTGCCCATATGCTGGGCACAGCCGCCACGCGGTTCCCGGCCCCGATCCGGTCAGACCATGAGCTGGTGGCGGCGCTGAGGCACGGAGATTATCGGCCAGCTCGGTTGGGAGACACAGGGGAGATCGGGTGATCACTGGGGATGCGGGGCCGGATCTGAGCGGGGTCTCCCTTCACCTGTGCAAGCCCGCCTATCTCTTCCATCAGTTTCAGGGAGCGACGAACGACTGCGGGCCGACCAGTCTGGCTATCGCGGCCAACACGTTGGCGGGGGTTCCGGAGTGGGAGGGTGCGCTGGTCGCCCAGGACATGGACCGCATCGGCTTGGCCTGGCGTGCTTTTCCTTTCCTCGCGCCTTCCCGCATTCCGGGTTGGGCTACTTTTCCGTGGGGCATGGTCCACCATCTGCGAAAGCGGGGCGTTCAAGGTCGTTGGGGCCTCTTCGGGACGCTGGGGCGTCTTCAGCGGAACTTGCTCGATGACCGGATCACCATCGTCGTGGTCGGGGAGCCGCTCCGCTGGAAGCAGAGGAAGTACCACGGTTGGGCGCACATCAAGCTGACCTACGGGTATGCAGCTGGCAGGGGTTTCCTCTTCGTCGATCCGGCTGTGCGGAGCTCGGGGAAACCGGACGGTCTTGAGCGCCACGGTCTCTCCTGGCACCGGGAGGAGGACTTCCTGCGGCAGTGGGGGAATATGCTCCGAACCTATGTGGAGGTGGGCTAGGGGTGCACCGGGTTGATGTGTCGCCCGGTCAGCGACCTGGCGACGGACAGCGGAGGTGGCTGAGAGGCCGGGCACGGTTCTGACGGTGCAGAGGATAGCCCAGGATCGGCAGGAGGTGGGGTTGGACCAGACGGGGGCGGGAGCGTCAGTGAGCGAGGTCGCGGCCAGAATCGATCGTGACATCCGTGCGTTGCCGCTGCGGAACACACCGAACGTGCGGACGGTCCGGCGCCGTTACTCTCGGGAGTGTCGGGAGGCTGACGGCCCGTTCATCCTTGAGCTTGCCAGGGAGCTTGTGGAGCGGTATGGCCACCGGTGGGTCGCTTATGAGCTGGTGGGGGACCACCAGGAGGCTTTCCGCTCCGTCGGCGAGGGGGAGTTGGAAGCGTTAGGCAGGGGAATGGACAGCTGGGGAGCGGTGGATGCTTTCGCCAGGACCCTGGCGGGTCCTGCGTGGCGCGACGGACAGCTCTCCGGCGACGTAATTGACCGCTGGGCTCGTCGTGACGACCGCTGGTGGCGGAGGGCAGCGCTGGTGAGCACTGTGGCACTGAATGTCCGCAGCCGCGGGGGCACCGGCGACGTTCTACGCACCTTGTCGGTATGCGGTCTTCTCGCTGGCGATGACGACGACATGGTGGTCAAAGCCCTTTCGTGGGCGCTGCGGGAGTTGGTCGTGCACGATCCCCAGGCGGTGGAGACGTTTCTGCGGGAGAACGAGCAGGCGCTGGCGCCGCGGGTGCTGCGGGAGGTGAGGAACAAACTGGTCACGGGCTTGAAGAACCCGAAACGGGCGGCAGATGGGACTGGATGGGGTTCCGCGAACCCTCGGGACGGCGCGTGCGCAGATCAGGGATGATGGATGCGATCATTGAGGTTCAAGGGAGCGGTTGATGAATGAGGAAGCAAGGTTGGACAGCGATTTGTCATCTGGGGATTCGTCTCTGCGAGATCCGGTTGAAGATCGGTTCTCCGAGAACGCCCTGGAGGTATTCCGCCGTCGCTACGTGCGGAAGAACGCTGACGGAGAGCCTGTGGAGACCGTCGAGGGTGTGTTCCGGCGGGTCGCCTGCCACGTCGCAGCGGTGGAGGAGACCGTGGGAGGAGACCCCCGGGAGGCTGAGACGCTCTTCTTCGACTTGATGACGCAGCTTCGCTTCTTGCCAAACTCGCCGACCTTTACCGGAGCGGGGACGCCCCTGTCTCAGCTGGCAGCATGCTTCGTGCTGCCCATTGCCGATGACATGGGGCGGAAGCGGGACGGGATCTTCCAGACGCTGCGCGACATGGCGCTCATCCAGCAGACCGGTGGGGGAACGGGCTTCTCCTTCTCGAAGTTGCGTCCGAAAGGGGCCATCGTGCGCTCCAGCGGCGGCCCCGCCACAGGGCCTGTTGGCTTCATGCAGGTGTACGATACGGCGTCGGAGATCATCAGCCAGGGTGGCGCCCGACGCGGGGCGAACATGGCCGTTCTCAACATAGACCATCCGGACATCCGCACGTTTATCCACTGCAAGTCGAACGAGTACGCTATCACCAACTTCAATATCTCCATCGGCTTGACTGACGAGTTTATGGAGACGCTGGCCGATGAGGGCACTGTCGACCTGGTCAATCCCGACGACGGGGAGACGTGGGAGACGGTGCCGGCCCGGACCCTCTTTGGGGAGATCGTCGAGTCGGCCCATCGGAACGGGGAGCCGGGCCTGCTCTTTCTGGATACCGCCAATCGCGACAACCCTACGCCGCACTTGGGGCGGTACGAGGCGACCAATCCCTGCGGCGAACAGCCCCTACTCCCTTACGAGAACTGCTGTCTTGGGTCCATCAACTTGGCGCGGCACGTGGTGCGAAGCTCGGAGGGATCCTGTCTGGTCGACTGGGAGGGTCTGGCCGACACCGTTGCTCAGTCGGTGCGGTTTCTGGACGATGTGGTCGATGCCAACGGCTATGTGCCGACGGTGCCGGAGTTGGAGGAGGCTGCCCACCGTACGCGGCGCATCGGTCTCGGCATAGCGGGGCTTGCTGACGTGCTCTACAAGCTCCGGGTTCGCTACGGGAGCGAGGGGGCGCGGGAGTTAGCCGGACAGCTGATGGGCTTCATCCGCTACCATGCCATGCGGACTAGCGTCGAGCTGGCCTGCCAGCGGGGACCGTTCCCCGCCATCGAGGGGAGTGTCTACGATCCCGACGGGCTCGATTGGGAGCCGCCGCAACCGGTCGAGCCTTTCCAGCGTCTCGAACGATGGGGACGACCCTCTCTCGACTGGGACGACCTCCGCGAGGCGATCAAAAGGAGCGGCATCCGGAACGCGGCGCAGACCACCATCGCGCCCACGGGCACCCGATCCACCATCGCCGGGATCGAGGGATATGGCTGTGAGCCGGTCTTTGCCCTGGCTTACGTGCGCTACATGAACGACAATGGGGAGGACGTGGAGCTCCCGTACACGAGTCCCCTCTTCCGCGAGGCATTGGAGGAGGCGGGCCTCGACGAGGCGACGCGGGATCGGATCATCGGGGAGGTGGCCCTCGCCGGGAGCTGTCAGGACGTCGAGGGGGTGCCGGAGGAGATCCGCGAGGTCTTCGTCGTGGCTCAGGACATCCCGGCGGAGGAGCACGTCCGTATGCAGGCTGCCCTCCAGGCCTTCGTGGACGCGGCCATCAGCAAGACGATTAACTTCCCCGCGGATGCGACTCCGGACGATGTGGCCGGTGCCTTCCAGTTGGCCTGGGAGATCGGTTGTAAGGGGCTCACCGTCTACGTCACCGGTTCCCGGGAGAAGGTCGTACTGGAGACGGAGGAGACCCGTCGCGTCAAGCAGCAAGGCCGGCACGCTCTGGGATCGGCCAAAGTACGCCCCCGACCCCACTCGCTGCAGGGGCACACGTATCGGCTGCAAACCCCCCTGGGGGCAGCGTACACCACCATCAACGTCAACGGCGAAGGCGAGCCATTCGAGGTATTCCTCAATGTTGGCAAAGCCGGCTCCGATACGGCGGCGGTGGCCGAGGCGATCGGGCGCCTCATATCCCTGTTGCTCCGTATCCCCTCCACCCTGTCTGCCACCCGGCGTCTCAACCAGGTGGTGCGGCAGCTCAAGGGCATCGGCGGGGGTCGGCCCATGGGATACGGTCGCGATCGGGTGCGCAGCCTGCCCGACGGCGTGGCCCAGGTTCTCGCCGAGCACCTCGGCCTAGCCGACCCGCCTGATCACACGGCGGGCACGGAGCAGTTACCGCTCTTCCCCGAGGGGGATCTCTGTCCCGAGTGCGGGCAAGGGACGCTGGTCTTCGAGGAGGGGTGCCGCCACTGCTACACCTGCGGGTACAGCGACTGCTAGGCGCGGAGCTCCGATGCCCTCTACAAGGGCCAGAGGATCAGCAGCAGCGGGACGGCCACCAGGGTGATGATCACCTCCAGGGGCAGGCCCAACCGCCAGTAGTCGCCGAACTCGTACCCGCCTGGCTCCAACACCATCACGTTCGACTGGTGGCCGATGGGGGTCAGGAAGGCGCAGGAGCCGGCGATGGCTACCGCTATCAGGAACGGGTCGATGGAGACCCCCAATCCTTGGGCCACGCCGATGGCGATGGGAGCCATAAGCACCACGGCCGCGGCGTTCTTGACAATATCGGACAGGAACATCGTCCCTACCAAGACCGCAACCAGCATGGCCCCTGGAGGCAGCACTCGGGACAGCCGGAGAATCTGGTCCGCGATCAGTTGGGCGCCACCCGTATTCTCCAGTGCCAGTCCCAGGGGTAGCATAGCACCGAGCAGGATGATGACTGGCCAATCGATGCTCTCGTAGGCCTCGTGCAGCGTGAGGAGTCCGGCGACGAGCATGGCGCATGCCGCCAGGGTCATTGTGACCTGGACGGGCAGCAGTCCGGTGGCAGCGGTGGCGATCATCGTGCCGAAGATGCCGATCGACAGCAACAGGTGCCGGGGTTGCTCCAACCTAATGCCTCGCCTCGCCAGGGGTAGAGCGCCAAGGCTCTCCAGTGTCTCGGCCATCATGTCGCGCCGCAACTGCAGCAGCATCACATCACCGGCTCGCAGCTGGATGGTCCCCACCGGCCTCCGAAACCAGGCCCCCCGTCGCGACACCGCCAGCAGGTTCACGCTGAACCGCTGGCGCAGGTGCAACTCCCGCGCCGTCTTGCCGACCAGGATCGAATCGGGACGAACCACGGCCTCCAGGGTGCCGATGTCCGGCGATTCCAGGACGTCGGCAACGATGGGCTGGGACTCGGCCAGCTCCAACCGGGCCTCGTGGAGGAACAGCCGCAGGTTCTTCGCATCCGCCCGGACCAGCAGGTCGTCGCGCGGTTGGATCAGCTCGAGGCCTGACGGGGTCGGCAGATGCTCGTCTCCGCGGACGATGCCCACGATGAGTACGTCGGCGTCCGTCACGTCCTCCAGTTCCCGCACCGGCTGCCCGGCCAGACGGGAATCGGGGGGCACTCGCACCTGGCTGAAGTATTCCTCGATGGTGAACAGGCTCTTCGTCGAAGCGCCCCCCTCACGCTCGGGGATCAGACGCCAACCAACCAGCGCCATGAAGATGATGCTGAAGAAGGCGATCGACAGACCAACGGGGGCGAAGTCGAACATCCCGAGTGGTTGCCCTACGTATTGCTCGCGCAAGGTCCCGATGATGATATTTGGCGGTGTGCCGATCAGGGTCATCATCCCGCCGAAGTGAGCGCTAAAGGCCAGGGGCATGAGAAAGACGGCTGGTGACCGCTCCCCTTTCTGGGCCATGCGGATGGCAACCGGTAGGAAGACAGCCAACGCCCCCACGTTGTTCATGAAGGCCGAGGCAACAGCCGCCAGCCCGCAGAGGGCCGCCAGTTGGAGAGAGAGCCGGTCGCCTACACTGGAGATCCAACGTGCCAGCAGATCGACCACGCCCGAGTTTTCGAGACCCCGGCTGCAGACGAGAACCGCTGCCACGGTGATGACGGCGGGATGCCCATAGCCGGCGAAGGCCTCATCTGCTGAGATGATGCCGAGGATGGTGAGCAGCAACAGGCCCAGAAGCGCTACTAGATCGTAGCGCCAGCGCCTGAACATGGGCAGGATAAGCGTCAGCAGAATCACCGCGAAGACGATGACTTGGTCAATGGTCATGCTGTCCTCCGCAGGCTACCGCTCCGCTGCATCGTTCTGTCATCAGTGACAATACTTGCTGGTAGGCCCTTCAGCATCCTTTAGTGTCGCCCACCATACCCAGTATCCCTCCCGCGCCCATAACGCGGATGAGCGTACCGCTATGTGCAGAAGCGAGATCGATCTTGGCCGTGTGGCTCAGTTCGAGGTCAGGCTCTCGTAGGAACAGCAACTCTAGTCTACCACATCTCGCACAGATTGTCATCCTACCTCGACAACCGCACTTGTCATTCTGAGGAGCGCAGCGACGAAGAGTCTCGCCGACGCTGGCCAGAAACAACTCACAGGTGGGCTCTCTTCGGCTGTCCACCAAGCTCTGATCGCACATGTGCGTTTGTAGGACTACGCTGGTGAGGGCGTCTCATCGATTTTCTGACTCCCGGAGCGATGGGAGCCTCCCGGCGTGTCAGACCACCAACTCGACATCCAGCGCCGCGAGCACCGCGTCCATCGGGTTGAGAATCGTGGCCACCGGGGAGCCCGCGAAGAGCAGGCCGACCGCCCGTTTGTCCATATCCAGCACCACCGATCCCGAGTCGCCTCCCCGGCTGATGGAGCTCGCGACCAATTGCCCGGTGAACAAGGCCTTCAGGCCGTGATAATCGACGCGCAGCGTGGCGTCGATCTGGGTGATCGTGCCCCGAGTGTACCCCGTGGTGCGTCCCGACTTCTGCACCTGGATACCCAGCGACCCGCTGCCCACCCCCACCGGGGTGCCAATCCTCAGAATCTCGGGCGTCACCTGATTCGGCGACAGGGGTCGTGCCACGGCGGCATCCACCCGGTTGCTGCCCCGGCTGGTCTTGGTGGCCGTCACCCTATGGTGCGTTCCCAGGAGTCCCCCGATGGCATTCAGCAGTCTTACCACGATGTCGGCGATCTCGCAGTCCGACGGCTCCGACTCGAAGACCAGCGGCACGTACCGCGCCAGGCGGGCGATCCGGTCATCGGGCCCCCCCGTATCGGCCGGCCCGGGCTGAAGGATGGGGTCCCAATCGGCGCATTCGTTGGTGTTGGCCAGGACGTGGTTGTTCGACAGCAGAAAGAGCTCCGCCCCGCGGTGGACCAGACAGCCGAAGGTC
>SKQX01000177.1 GCA_007118795.1 Thermoflexales bacterium
CACGCCCTGCTCTCGTGGCGTGAGGGCCAGTGGTGGCTGGAGGATCGAGACAGTCGTAACGGCACGCTCCTGAACGGGGAGCCTGTCGAGGATCCCACCATTGTGGGCACCGGGGACGTCATCGCCATCGGCCGCACCACGCTGAGAATCGAGACCGACTAGCCCCGGGGACGAGCCCCATAGGGGGAGACCCGGGCAGGTGGCTTGCCGGGCAAACCAGAAACCAGCAGGCTTCGCGGGTCCCGGGACGAAGGAGCCGCTGGCCCCCAATACCGGACCCGCCCAGCTGGAATCGGGGCTTCCTCGACGGCGGACGAGCGCGCCCCGAAGGGTCTTCTTGGCCAGCGTGAAGGAGCTTCTTCGTCGCTCCCGTCGCTGCGCATCCTTCGCTCCTCAGCGTGACGAGTGCGGTCGTCGGGCTATTCGCTCTTCTCCCCCAAAAACCGGTCGACGGCGTCCGCGATCTCCCCGATGCGGACGGGTCGGAGCAGGTAGGCAGCGCAGTGAGGGCTGACCTCATCGAAGGCGAGGTGCTGCAGGCGGCCCACCACCAACACGAGCGGCGTGCCGGTCTGGGCTTCCAGAAGACGCGCCAAATCGTCAGGGCTAACCCGCCGAACTATGTGAATCAGCATCGCCAGAGGATCCACCCCCAACAATACGACGAGTTTCAGCGCCCCGCTCACGTCGGAGGCAGAGATCACCGCGCGTTCTAGGCTCTCGCCGATCTGGGCCGCCAGGAGCACGCGGGCACGCCACGAAGCTGAAGCCACCACCACGGGCGGCTGTCCTTTCTCAGTCACGGCGGACACGATACCACTGGGCCGCTGGCGCCACAATCACCCTGGCCTTCCCCCCACTGGCACGTGCCAGCCAGCGAAGCGGCCAATCGCCCGCCTGCCAACTGACACACCCTGGTACAACAGATGGATTCGGCACGCCGGTGATACCGTCCGGACCGGGCGAAGGGTGGTCTCGCTCTCCGATGAGCTTGCGACCACGCCGTCAGGGGGTATAATCAATAGTTAGTCATCTAGTCTGAAGGCTGGCAGGGGGAGTGAGTCGATTCTATGTTTCGTGGTCTGATCAGCAAGCTGATCGGTGAGTCTGACCAACAGAAGATAGCCCAGATGCAGGAGGTGGTCCGGCGCATCAACGGACTCGAGCCTGAGTTTGAGGCTCTGAATGCCGATGATTTGCGCCAGAAGACGGACGAGTTCCGTGGGCGCCTCCAGAACGGCGAGACGCTGGACGATCTGCTGCCGGAGGCATTCGCGGCCGTCCGTGAGGCAGCGAAGCGTACGCTGGGTATGCGGCATTTCGACGTCCAGCTCATCGGCGGCATCGTCCTCCACGAGGGGAAGATCGCTGAGATGAGAACCGGTGAGGGGAAGACCCTCGCCGCCACCGGTCCCCTCTATCTGAACGCCCTCAGGGGCGAGGGGGCACATCTGGTGACGCCCAACGACTACCTATCTAAGGTGGGCGTCCAGTGGATGGGGCCGCTGTACCACGCTCTGGGTATCACCGTTGGGGTAATCCAGTCGGCGGCCGCTGATCAGGCAAAGGGGTCGTTCCTCTACGACCCCAAGCACCCGTCGGACGATGATCGGTTCCTCAGCTTGCGCCCGGTGACCCGGGACGAGGCCTACCAGGCCGACATCACCTACGGCACCAACAACGAGTTCGGCTTCGATTACCTGCGCGACAACATGGCTCAGGACTTGAGCCGGTGTGTGCAGCGGGGGTTCACGTACGCCATCATCGACGAGGTAGACAACATCCTCATCGACGAAGCCCGCACACCGCTCATCATCTCCGGTCCGGCCGAGGAGCCGTCCCACCTTTACCGGAGCTTCGCCCAGGTTGTGCGCCAGCTGGCGCCCAGCAGCCAACAAAGCGTCGAGGACGAGGAGCCAGACGGCGACTACGCGCTGGAGGAGAAGACCAAGAACGTCACCCTGACTGAGCGCGGCGTGGAGAAGGTCGAGGCCATGGTACCGATGGTGGAGCCGGGGGAGTCTATCTACGACCCCGAGCACGCGCATATGCTGCCCTACCTGGACAACGCTCTGCGGGCCCACGTGGTCTACAAGCGCGACAAGGATTACATCGTCCAGAACGGCGAGGTCATCATTGTCGATGACTTCACCGGCCGGCTGATGTACGGACGTCGCTTCTCCGAGGGACTCCACCAGGCCATCGAGGCCAAGGAGGGGGTACCCGTCCAGCGCGAGAGCCTCACGTACGCTACCATCACCTTCCAGAACTATTTCCGCATGTACGATAAGCTGGCGGGGATGACGGGTACGGCGAAGACGGAGGAGGAGGAGTTCCAGAAGATCTACGACGTGGACGTCGTCGTCCTGCCCACTAACGTCGCCTATCGCGCGACGTACGGCGACCTGGACGCCCGGGAGCGTCGCGTCGACGAGATCGACGAGGTGACCTTCGCCGGCGTGTTGAACGGACGCCAGCAGACCAAGGTCACCACCTACGAACCGGCGGAGGGTCAAGGTCGGCGCTTCTTCAAACGGCTCGACCTCCAAGATGTGATTTACGGCGACGAGCGAGCGAAGTTCCGGGCCGTGGCCGACGAGATCGCCCGTCTCTCCGAGGCGGGCCGACCGGTCCTCGTCGGCACGGTGGCCATCGAGACCTCCGA
Source organism: Thermoflexales bacterium (assembly GCA_007118795.1). Taxonomy (GTDB): domain Bacteria; phylum Chloroflexota; class Anaerolineae; order B4-G1; family B4-G1; genus SKLM01. The sequence continues at coordinate 2,666 of SKQX01000177.1, forward strand.
ACGGTTGTCGCGTCTGCTCAATCGCCGCCGGGTGCCCCATCAAGTCCTCAACGCCAAACACCACGAGCAGGAGGCGGTGATCATCGCGCAGGCCGGGCAGCCGGGCGCGGTGACGATCGCGACCAACATGGCCGGTCGTGGCGTGGATATCAAACTGGGCGGAGACCCCGAGGGCGTTGCCCGTCAGCGCCTGCGCAAGGAAGGGTATGATCTGACGGAGATCGACCAGGCTGCCTGGAACCACGCTCTGGAATTGCTGCGCAATGGTCAGGATGCGGCAGCGAGCCATCCGGAACCCTGGGTGGATCTCCTGGCGGAGGCGGTCGTCAATTGTGCCGCCGATCGCGACCACGTGCTGGCCCAGGGCGGCCTTCACGTGCTGGGGACCGAACGGCACGAGGCCCGTCGTATCGACAACCAGCTCCGCGGACGGTCGGGCCGGCAGGGGGATCCTGGCTCATCCCGGTTCTACATCTCGCTGGAGGACGAGTTGATGCGGCGCTTCGGCGGCGAGCGGGTGAAGTCCATGATGGACCGGTTCGGTGTGGAAGGGGACGTCCCCCTAGAGCACGGCTGGCTGGACAAGTCCATCGAATCGGCCCAGGAACGGGTGGAGGGATACAACTTCGACATCCGGAAGCACGTGCTGGAGTACGATGACGTGGTCAACAAACAACGCACAGTTATCTATGATCAGCGCCGACAGATCCTCGAGGCCGACGACTTGCGGGACCAGGTGCTCCGTATGGTCCAGGATGAGATCAGCCGCGCCATAGAGGACCATACACCCGGCCTATACCCGGAGGAGTGGGATCTGCGCGGCCTTCATGCCGAGCTCCGCACGTTCCTGCCGCTCCCCCAGGGCCTCGACCACCAACAGTGGGAGGGGCTCTCGCCCGTCGAGATCGAGGATCAACTGGTCGACTTCGCCGCGCAGGCGTACGACGAGGTCAATCGCACCGTCGGTCTGGAGGTCTACAAGCTTGCTGTACGGGAGGACCTCTCCCTCCAGGGACTGGGAGAGAGCGCTGACCCCGCCCAGCGGCGGGTCTACCGAGCGGTGATGGACCTCCTGGAGGAAGAACCGACCGCCGAGCAGGTCGCGCAGCCGATCTACCAGCTTCCAGAGGAGATGCAGACCGTCATCCAGCAGGCGTTCGTGGATGGTTACGGCGTCTTCCGCGATCGCCAACTGGTCCTTCAGGCCGTGGACACGCTCTGGGTCCGCCACCTCACGGATCTGGGTGACTTGCGGGAGGGCATCGGACTGCGCGCTTTCGGGCAGCAGAACCCGCTCGTGGCATATCGCACCGAAGCGCACGAGATGTACCAGAATCTGCTGGGGAGCATCGAGCAGCGTGTGGCGCGCTCGGTCTATCTGTTGCCCCGACAGCCCACGGCGCCGGCCAAATCGCACCGCTTACATGCCGGCCGGCCGCGCATCTCCATCCCGGCCGCAACACAGGCGACGTCGGCCCGCAGCCCGGGAGCGGTGGGGCCGGGAGCCGTCGATCAGACGGCTGACGTCCGGCCCGACGCCGATCTGGGGAGAAACGATCCCTGTTGGTGTGGGAGTGGCAGGAAGTACAAGAAGTGTCACCTGCGGAAGGACCAGCAGGCCCGGCGGGCCCGTGCGGCTGCGGCGCGACCATCGCAGATGGGCTAGAAGCTGGCGTCCCGAGCATCGCCGCCCCCGTCTTCGCCGGCGGCAGGGCCGGACGCCTTCCCATGGGCTCCCCGGACCGCATAGCGTCCCGCCATCCGCAATCGCATACGGCCATAGCTCTCCCTCTGGGGGGAGAGGCCCAGCCCGGTGTTGCCGGGCCGTGAGGGGAAAGAGCACACCGTGACAGCACTGATCAGCGACCAGGTCGCATCTCTCATCGAGGACGGCATACGGCTCGCCCAGGAGGCACAAGCCCTGCCCCCCTTCCCGGTGCCCCACGTCGGCGTCGAGCGACCACGCCAGACGGCCCACGGAGACTACGCCACGCCCGTCTGTCTCCAGTTGACCGAGGAAGCCAGGATGGCACCGCGAGCCATCGCCACCCGCGTCATCGAGTATCTGCCCACAGCTTCCTTCCTGGGCAAGGTCGATGTGGCCGGACCTGGGTACATCAACGTGACGCTCGACTCTTCCTGGGTCGCGCGCCAGACCCGAGCTATCCTCGAGACCGGTGACAAGTGGGGCCACGTGGATCTCGGCAGCGGCGACTGCGTGCAAGTCGAGTTCGTAAGTGCCAATCCCACTGGTCCGATCACCGTCGGTTCCACGCGAAACGCCGTCATCGGGGACGTGCTGGCCAGCGTCCTGGATGCGGCCGACTTTGTGGTCGAGCGCGAGTACTACGTCAACGACGCTGGCTCGCAGGTGCGGAAGTTTGGCGAGAGTCTCTACGCCCGCTACGCCCAGGCTCTGGGCGAGGAGGAACCCTTCCCCGGTGACGGCTACCTCGGGGGGTACGTGGTGGATATGGCCGCGGAGTTCGCCCGTCAAGTTGGGCACAGCTACCTGAAGATGGACCGCCAAGAAGCGATCCAGGCCCTGGGGGAACGGGGCATCGAGTGCGTCTTGGGCCAAGCGCGGGCTGATCTGGCCGCGCTGCGGGTCAGCTTCGACACCTGGTTTCGTGAGAGGAGCCTGTATGATTCCGGCCTCTTCGATCGCCTGCTCCAGAAGCTCCGCAAGGATGGCTACGTAACCGAGCGGGAGGGCGCCGTCTGGTTCACGTCACCGGATCTGGAGGAGGACGCGGTCCTCATTCGTTCTCCCCAGGTCATCTCCAACCCCGAAGAGCGCCCTACCTATCTCGCCTCCGACGTCGCTTATGTGTGGAACAAGCTCATGGAGCGAGGATTCGACCGAGCCATATACGTCTGGGGGGCGGACCACCACGGCGACGTGCCCCGGGTCAGGGCTGCAACGAAAGCATTGGGGCTCGATCCCGACCGGGTCGAGATCATCCTCTACCAAATGGTCAACCTGAAACGCGGTACCGAGGACGTGCGCATGTCGAAGCGGGCCGGCGAGTTCGTCACGTTGCGGGAGATGATCGACGAGGTCGGCCCGGATCCGATCCGGTTCCTGCTTCTCACTCGCACTGTCGACGCTACCATCGACTTCGACCTCGACCTGGCCGTCGAGCAGTCCGAGAAGAACCCGGTTTACTACGTGCAGTACGCCCACGCCCGTATCTGCAGCATTCTCCGCTACGCCGCCGAGCAGGGATGGGACCCTGACCACGAGGGCGACGTGGCGCTCCTTACCCACGAGAGCGAGCAAGCCCTGATCCGCAAGATGCTGGAGCTCCCCGAGATCGTGGCGTACGCCGCCGAACAACGGGCACCCCACCGTCTGACCTTTTACGCCCAGGAGCTCGCGGCGCAGTTCCACGCCTTCTATCGAGACTGCCGCGTGGTGGCAGAGGAGGATGCAGAGCGAACGCGCGCCCGCCTGATGCTGGTGCGAGCCGCTCGCACGACCCTGGCCCAGGTCCTGGGCCTCCTCGGCGTCACCGCACCGGAGCGGATGTAGAGTCGCAAGTAGCAAGTAACCCAGGAGCCAATCAGTATGGGACTCAAACCTGATCACTGGATTCGTAAGATGGCCCTCGAGCACGCCATGGTCGCGCCCTTCGTGGACGGCCAGGTACGGGACGGCGTCATCTCATACGGCTTGTCCTCCTACGGCTACGATATCCGGGTCGCCGATGAGTTCAAGATCTTCCAGCCGGAGATCACCGCCTCCAGGCTCTCCGACGTGCGGTCCGCATACGTCGCGGGCCTGCTGGATGCCGAGGGCGGTATCGGTTATCAGGCTGACGAGGACAGCGGCAAAGCCTGCCTGGCCCTCGATTTCGGCGAGGGCGATCGAGACCTTATGGAGGGTCTCCAGGTCATCATCGGCACCGGCCATCTCCGGGAAACCAGTGACGGCCGCTGTCGCCTCATGGTCACCAAAGCCGCCGATGTCCAGTGCGTGCTGTCCCAGGTTCTGCCTTACCTCACCTATCGTCGGAATGCTGCCTCCCGAGCTCTGGCGGAGCTGAAGTCGAACAAGTCGATTGTGGTCGATCCCAAGGACTTCGACGCCGACTCCTTCGTCGATTATCGGGGTGACGTCTGCCTGATTCCCCCCAACTCCTTCGCTCTGGGCCGGACCGTTGAGTACTTTCGAGTGCCCAGGGGCGTGTTGACGATCTGTGTCGGCAAGAGCTCATACGCTCGCTGCGGCATCATCGTCAACGTCACGCCCTTTGAGCCGGAATGGGAAGGGTACGTCACTCTTGAGATCAGCAACACCACCCCGCTGCCGGCCAAGATCTACGCCAATGAGGGCATCGCTCAGGTGCTCTTCTTCGAAGGGGATGAGGAATGCGAGAACTCCTACGCGGATAAGAAGGGTAAATACCAGCGACAACAGTCCATCGTGCTGCCTCGGCTATAGCGTTGACCGAGGCTGGTTTCCTAGTATAATGATTCTGGACAGGTCCCGCCGGGCGGTTAGCTCAGCTGGTCAGAGCGCCTCCCTTACAAGGAGGAGGTCATAGGTTCGAGTCCTATACCGCCCACTCGGGCCGGGCCCCTGCCGAGCCCCGGCTCCGCAGGCCAGACCCAGACGCCCGGTAACGGCTGGCCGGAGTTTCGGTACGCGCGGAGAGAAGCTCGCAGCGAGACTCGGCTCAAGAGTGTGCCCAAGGTTCTGGCTCGTTGCTCTCCCCGATCTTGGGCCCCTCGCAAGATTTGGCGAGGTCGCCCCGGAGCGGCAAGAGCCCAACGTATCATCTGCTACTCACAATAAGGAGTGTAACAATGAAACTCGATCCCGAAGCACGCTACACTGAGCACCACGAGTGGGCCCGCTTAGTGGACGATGAAGTGGTCTGTGGGATTACGGACCACGCTCAGGAGACCCTGTCCGACGTCGTCTACGTTGAGCTGCCTATGGTCGGGGACGTCTTCGATGCCGGCGAGCCATACGGCGTGGTGGAATCGGTGAAGGCCGCATCCGACCTTTACGCGCCGGTCAACGGTGAGATCACGGCCATTAACGAGGAGCTGGAGAGCGCCCCGGAACTCGTCAACCAGGACCCGTATGGGGAGGGCTGGATAATCCGAATGGAGCCGTCGGATCCCGATAAATTTGCCGAGTTGATGACGGCGGAGGAGTACGAGGCTTTTGTTGAGGAAGAGGAGGGGTAAGCCTGAAGCGGGGTGTGACGCGCCGCGGTCCTCCATCGCCCGTTTCATGCCTCAAGCTTCAGAGGTGATCTATGCCATACATTCCTCATAGTGATGCCGATCGGAAGGCCATGCTCGAGAGAATCGGCGTGGGTTCCGTGACCGACTTGTTCCAGGACGTGCCCGAAGGGGTGCGTTTCCCGACCCTCGATCTCCCGGCGGCCCTGTCCGAGATAGGGGCACGCTGGGAGCTTGAGTCTCTGGCCGAGGCCAATCTGACAGCCGGGGAGGCGTCCTGCTTCCTGGGAGCCGGCGCCTATCGACACTTCGTGCCCGCCGTGGTCGATGGGGTCATCAGCCGCGGCGAGTTCTACAGCGCCTACACCCCCTATCAGGCGGAGGTGAGCCAGGGCACGCTCCAGTCCATCTTCGAGTATCAGACGATGATCTGCGAGCTCACGGGCATGGACGTGTCGAACGCGTCCCATTACGATGGGGCCACCTCCACCGCGGAGGCGGTGATCACGGCCATCAACGTCCATCGTATGCGCCGGAAGAAGGTGATCGTCTCCCGCTTCGTCCACCCGGAGTACCGCGAGGTGATCCGGACCTACACGCAGGGCCTGGATTTGACCATTGTGGATCAAGCAGGCGAGCCGGAGGACATTCGGGAGGCCCTGGACGAGGAGACAGCTTGCCTCATCGTCCAGTATCCCGACTTCCTCGGACGGATCGAGGACCTGAGCGACCTGGCCGAGGCGGCCGCGGCCGTGGGCGCCCTGTTTGTCGTGGTGGCCGATCCCATCGCCCTCGGGCTGCTCAAACCACCCGGAGAGTTCGGAGCCGACGTCGTGACCGGTGAAGGCCAGGGGTTGGGGCTCGGGCTCAATTTCGGCGGTCCGTACCTCGGCTTCTTCGCCGCCCGGCAGAAGTACGTCCGCAAGATAGCCGGTCGTCTGGTAGGACAGACCGTCGATGCCGACGGCGAGCGGGGCTTTGTGATGACGCTGACGACCCGCGAGCAACATATCCGTCGCGAGCGGGCTATCTCCAACATCTGCACCAACC
>SKQX01000206.1 GCA_007118795.1 Thermoflexales bacterium
GCTCCGGCTGCATTTCGGTGCCGCGCTGACCGCGGTGCACGAAGCTCTCCTCCAGCAGCTCGTCCATTGCCTCACGCAAGGTTCTCATCTCGCGCAAAGGGCTCAGATTTGTGATGCTCATTTCATTACCTCCTATGTAGATATGTGATCAGAATGCGTTCCCAACGACCTTCACTTATCCTTGAGGGTATCAGGCTTGAACACCGCAGCTTTTCCCTTACCCTACCCCGTGAGCATTTCCCCGGGGCCGCTGATGTAAGTATTCTCGAAATCAAGGCCCGGCCGGACGGTCTTCACCACGCGGGTGTCGGAATCTCGCAAAGACCTAGGGCCCTCGAACCTGTCCTCAGGATGGACCAGACTGGGATTCGAGCCCGGACAACAGTTTGCCCCCAGAGCCGGTGTATCCCACACCGCAGGCTGAACAGCTCGCGCACCAGCCCCCGAGCCCAAGTTGTCATTCCAGTGTCTTCTTGGCCTGCTGACGCCTGGTTATGCCTGCTAATGCCTGCTGATGCTTGCTGATACCCAGAGTTCATTCCTGACTCCCAACCGCATGATGTCATAGGTGCATTAGATCGGCGTTAGAGGGTTGTTAGAGCTACATTAGAACGGGTAACCCCCGCAGACCTGCGGGGGCACAGTGGGGGAAAGGCGTCTCCGCCGGCGGCAGGTGGCGCAGTTTAGGGGCTGGTTCCTCCTTGCCCCTCAGAGCCCTTTTCCTCAAAATCCACGAACCGGTAGCCCGTGCCTATCTCCGTGAAGATATAGCGTGGCTCCGAAGGGTCCGGTTCGATCTTCTTCCGCAGGTAGCTGATGTACAGGCGTAGATTCTGTATCTCGTCCTGACCGTACTCATAGCCCCACACCTTGGACAGCAACGTCTCGTGGGGCATCACCCATCCAGCGTTCTCTACCAGGTGGTACAGCAGCCGGAATTCGGTGGGACGCAGATGGATACGCTCGCCTTCCACGATGACCTCGCGTTTGTTGAAATCGATGCTCAAGCGATCGTCAATCTCGAGGATCGACTCCTCGGGCCCCGCAGGACCCTGGACGCGGCGGAGAACCGCTTTGACCCGGCTAGCGAGCTCGCGGGCACTGAAGGGTTTCGTGACATAATCGTCGGCTCCAAGCTCCAGCCCTCGCACTTTGTCTTCCTCTTCGTCCCGCACGGTGAGCATAATCACCGGGACGTTCGAGATCTCTCGGAGCATCCTAAGGGTCTCGAATCCATCGAGCTCCGGCATCATCACGTCCATGATCACCAGATCGGGCAGTTCGTTGCGGACCCGGTCCAGAGCCTCAATCCCGTTGTGGGCCTCGATCACGTGGTATCCCTCGAGCTCCAGATTCATGCGGATGAATCTCGTCATCCGGGGCTCGTCATCCACGACCAAGATCAAGCCGCCAGCATGCTCCATCATAGGTGCCCTCCGGTACCTCACTCACGAATGAACGTGACGACCTCTTCCTCCACGTCGCTGGGCAGGACCTCCAGGCAGTGGATCCGCTGCCAGGGGTAGATGACTGTATCCGTCTCCGGGAGCACGTAGGAGACATCCCGTCCATCGCGGTATCGCACGTTATGAACCACCAGAATCCGATCCGTCGGTTCAGGCAAGCGATCTATTTCGCCGACGACAGGCTCTTCGTTCAGGACGTGAATGATCACCGTATGCGACCTTTCGCGCTCTTCCCTCATATTCTCAATCCCGGGTCAATACTCGGAGCTTCACGGAGCCCAACTGGAGTTCGTCACTGTGGTTGACAGGGTGGCGCAGGTGGGGCCTTATCCGCTCGCCATTGAGACGCGTCCCATTGGCGCTTCCCAGATCCTCCACGAAGAGGGCCCCCTCGTCGATGCAGATTCTGCAGTGACGGCGAGAAACGCCGCCCTCGTGACCCCCCTCCGCGGTAAGGTCCACATCCGGGAAGATGCCGTGAACTGAGTCAAGGCGTCCTATCTCAACTTTTCGCCCAGGGGGGAAAGGGATCTGGCGCCCGCTGGAGAGAACCTGAAGGCGCGGAAGCGCGCGGGAGTTCCGTCCGGACTGAGGTGGACCATCGTCCTGCCTCCGCCTCTTGCTACAGGTACCTCCCTCTCGATTCGAAGTAGGCTCCTCACCGAGGGGGGCCACACTAGGAAGATAGAAGCCGCATTCGATGCAGAACACCGTCCCTTCTCGGTACGTGGAGCCACAGCACCGACACCTAGCCAAGGCCGTCTCCCGCCAAGTTGATGGTACGGGTGCCATATCTGATCGTCTTGCGACCCCGCCCCGTCGCCTTTCCCAAGCTCGAGACACGCTTGGCCTCCAGCTTTGCTATCCTTGCCAGATCGTACTGCCCCGAGGCGAAGAGACGAGCCGCCACTGCTTCCAGCCTGCGACTTGCTTGATCGATGCTGCCTTCGTCCAGAGCTGTCCATACCTGTTCCTGCATACGATAGAGGTTGACCCGTTCAAGCGCGTCCACCACGGCCGACGGAACCTGGCTGTCGTTGTGATCTGGCGGCTGGGTGATGAAGAGGCACCAGATGTCCCTCCTCAGAGTCTCAGAACGACCGCCGAGGGGGTTTACATCTCCTTGCAGCTCCAGCTGCAGGACTCGCTGTCCTCCGGGTGGACGCTGCTCAACGCTTATCTCAAGCAGAGCTTTCAGCGAACGCTGAAGCTCGAGGGATCCGAGCCCCATAATCCCCCCATGGAGGACCAGGGGGCCAACATACGGGGAGACGAGAGAAGCGCTCTCCACAGCTACGCCTTCCGTGGGGTGCACCTGAAGAGTCAACCCACTAGCCACGACTCTCTTCAGCCCGCAAACCCTCTTCCGTAGCACATCGGTCGTCTGGGCAGGGGAGGCGATGTACGCCGAGGTTCCACCACTCCGATAAGCGATCTGGTCGAGTAAGGAATCGTTCCAGTCGTCACCGATCCCCAGAGTGGTGATCCCTATATCCTTCAGTCCAGCCCCTTGGGCTTCCACCAGGCACTCTTCGTCGTCGCCGTACGTACGACCGTCCGTGATGAGGATCAGATGGCTGATGACACCCTCACGGTGATAGGCATCGAGCTGTTCCAGGCCCAGACGTAAGCCACGGAGAATCTCGGTGCCACCTTTCGCTCGAAGAGACGCAATTCTGGTTCGGGCCTCGGTGCTGCTGATGCCCGTTCGGGCCGGCATGATCACTTCCGCTCGGTCGTCAAAGGCGACCACGGCCATTGCGTCATCGGGGTCTAGCGCGGCGACAGTCTGGTGGGCGGCTGCCTTCACGTGGTCCAGACGAGCTCCCTTCATCGACGTGCTGCGGTCGATGACCAAGCATAAGTTGACCCGACGAGGTTGGTCCGCTAGTTCGGCTAGCGGTTCTACACACACCAGCACGTAGAGCATCTGCTTTGTGTGCAGCGCAGGCAGGCAATCCCTGCTCAGCACAACGTTCCAGGCTAGGGCCGGGGCGCTGGTGCTGGCAGGCTCGTTGCGCCGACGGTCGTAATCACGGCGGCTGTCAGCATTCCCCAGGATCGTGTAAGCCTTCTGAATCTGATGGAACAGCCTGGTCGGTGTGTCGACTTCGCGGCTGTCAGGATGGTATCGCCGTGCCAGCTTGCGATACGCGCGCTGAATCTCCTCTCGGGATGCCGAAATCGGTACGCCGAGCACGCGATAGTAGTCACGATCCATCTTCATAGTAGCCTAGCCTGAGGGAGATCGCCAGAGGATGACGGTGATATTGTCGGGCCCACCAGCCCTGTTGGCGGCGGCGACGAGGCTCTGGCAGGCGCTCTGTACAGAGGGTGTGTCCTGGATCAGCTGGGTGATCTTGGCACTGCCCAAGACATTCCAGAGGCCGTCACTGCACAGCAACAAGTGGTTATCGGGGGCGATCCTGCGCACGTGAGTATCTACTTCGAGCTGGCTGCCTTGTCCCACGGCTCGATACAACACGTTCTGCTGCGGATGGTTGGCTGCCTCATCAGCCGTGAGCTGACCGTTCTCGATCAGACGCTCCACTAATGTATGGTCGTGGGTGATCTGCTCCAGGCGGGCCTCGTCGATCAAGCAGGCCCGGCTATCTCCCACGTGAGCGATGTAAGCCTGCGGGCCGAGCACGAGGGCACAGGTCAGGGTCGTGCCTCCGCCTCGAACCTGCTGATACACAGCATCGTTGGCTGCCAAGACGGCGTCCACCAGGATTTCGGTTAGGGAAGGTTGGTATGCATCGCTCTCCGTGCGAAGGAGGGCGGGCAAGTAACACCGACTGGTGATGTGGTGAGCTGAAACGCGAGCTGCCAAGGAGCTTGCCGCCTCACCCGCTCGGTGTCCTCCCATTCCGTCCGCCACGATGAAGAGACCGAACGGCGGCTGCTGATCATCTCCCTCTTGGACAGCTGAGATGACCAGCACACTATCCTCGTTGTGATCCCGGATGGATCCCACATCGGTAGCCCACCCGACGTCGAGTCTGGGGGGATCAGGCGACCGAAGTTGCCCGGCCGCCGGGGCTGTCGTCGCAGTCGGTGGGTCCGGTCCTCTCAACAAGCTGCGCAGGAATCCCACACTTACTCCTGGGGAACCTGGGCTCTATGCGGGAAGGGCGTAGACATACCGATCACTCGATCCGATGTAGATGAGGCCGTGCGCCGCTGTAGGCGATGATGTGACCGGGCCACCCGTCTGGAAACGCCATCGAAGATCACCTGCCTCAGTATCCAAGCTGTATACATAACCATCCACGGATCCGAAATAGACGCGATGGTTGAACACCACAGGCGAGGATGTCACCTGACTGCCCGTGGCGTGGCGCCAGACCAGACGTCCGGTCTCCGCGTTTAAGGCATACAAGTGTCCATCAGCGGAGCCCACGAACACCACCTGGTCGTCAACAGCTGGGGAGGAGATCACGGGACCGCCCGTCCGGTACCGCCAGACCAGCCACCCCGATTGAGCATCCACACCGTAGACGTACCTATCCTGACCGCCCACGTAGACCATCTCCCGGGCCAAGGCGGGGGAGGAGGTGACGCCTCGGCGCGCTCGGAAGCGCCAGCGGGTGTTTCCGCCCATATCTACGGCGTAGAGGGCGCTGGCCTCGCACCCCACGTAGATGGTCTCCTCCCCGACGGCGGGGGATGAACGGACCTTACCGTCGGTCTCAAACTTCCAGGCCACGCGCCCGCCCTGGACGTTGACGGCGTAGAGATGGCGGTCATCAGAGCCGAAGAAGACGTGCCCAAAGGCGGCCCGGGGCGATGACCAGATCTTACCCTGGGTCGGACAAGTCCAGCGGACCCGGCCGGTGTCCGCCTCGACTGCGTACAGAGCGTGATCCACAGATCCGAAGAGAGCGACGCCCTCGTAGACGCAGGGAGACGACCCGATTCCACCGCCGGTAGGATACTTCCAGAGGAGCTCACCGGTCTCAGCATCAAGGGCGTAGAGGTTGTTGTCGTAGGCTCCTACGTAGACGGTCCCGTTGTCCACAGCAGGGGAGGACCGGATCTCGTCCTCCGAGCCGAAGCGCCACAGAGGGGTCACTCCATCGCGATCCCCCGTCGGTGTGTCCAGGCGCACGGTGGCGTGCGAGTTGGCGACCGAAGGCAGGCTCGCCAGCGCTTGCCGCATCTGCTCAGCAGAACTGTAGCGATCGTCGACTTCGTATGCCAGGGCGCGATGGACGATCTCCACCAACCCAAGAGAGACGCTGGGATTCACCTCCTGGATGGGGCACTTGTCGAACGTGAAGGGGGGCTCCTTGCGGGGATCACGCCTGGTGAGCAGATGGTGAATCGTGGCGCCGAGGGCATAGATGTCCACTCGCGGGTCAGCGACACCACGGTACTGCTCCGGGGGAGAGTACCCCTCGGTCCCGATCATCGTCCCTTTCTCGCCCGCGTGGAAGACCTTGGCGATCCCGAAATCGATCAGCCGGATGTGCCCATGGTGGTCCAGCATCAGATTGGAGGGCTTGATGTCACGAAAAACGATGGGACGAGGCTCGTGACTGTGGAGGTACTTGAGGACGGCACAGACCTGAAGAGCCCAGTTCACGACCGAACCTTCCGAGATGAATCCCCTAGTCTCGGTTAGGATTGTCTCCAGATCCTTTCCTTGCACAAGCTCGAGCACCACGTAGCTGCGTCTTCCTTCGCTGAAACAATCGTAGATCTGGACGATACCGGGGTGGCTCAGCGAGGCGAGAAGGCTGGCCTCGCGTTCGAAGTTGCGGAGCGCGACCGCCCGGGCATCGGGGCTCTCGGCGCTGTTAACCATCGCCTTGACGGCACACGTGCGTCTCACGTTGGTGAAGCGCAAGTCCTGGGCTGTGTAGACCGCGCTCATCCCGCCCGCAGCCAGCAATCCCAATATACGGTAGCGGTCACGGAGAAGATAGCCTTCCGGAAGGCGACCTTCCACGCCTGGCTCGCTATGCACTGACATGGTCCGCACTGAGCTCTGTAACTCTGATGAAGAGTACCCTCTCTTCCGCGGTCGCCTCACCAACGGCCCAACCTCGTGCCCTCAGTATGCCATCTCGAAGGGGTCTGAGGCTGCCGTGGCTTTCCACCCAGGTGGGTATCTGGGACCAGTATAACCCGGGGTAACGGCGACGTCAAATGGGCTTGCACGTCGATGTCGCCATGCTATAATCCGACCAGCTGGGGTTGTCACGAAGCTCCTTAAGAGGGCTGGAACGTTCCTTCTATGGTCACCAAACGTCAGCTTGGCATCGCAGTCATCTCTCTCAGTGTGCTCGGGGCCCTGGGAATCGTCGCTGTGCACGTGCTAGGATTGGGTCAGTGGAGTGGATTTGGGCCCTTGCAGCGGATCGGTGTGGGGCTGGCATCTGGGGGGTTCCTGGTGGGCTGCGTCTTGGTATGGTTGGGGGATCGTCCGGCCTGACACTGATCACTATGGAGACGACTCTGCCGCGTGTCCTCAGAACTCTCGCCGTGGGGCTGGCCGTCCTGGCCGTCTTGGCCTACGTCTTCTACCTGGCGGTATACGTTAACTACGCCGTCGATCTCTTTCGCTGGCCCTTCGACTACGATCAGGGCGAGGGCTTTGAGCTGTACGATGCGGTCCTCTTCTCTCGCGGAGAGTGGCCCTATCGTGATAACGCTGCTTTCCCCTTCTACTCGTCCAACTATCCTCCTCTCTTCCGCCTGCTGATGGTTCCATTGCTCCCCATCTTCGGCCCCCGACTGATCGCCGGGAGACTGATCTCTTTCGTCGCTACCCTGGTCACCGCGGCGGCGATATCTGTCGTCGTCCGCCGAAAGACGAGAGATCCAAGTCAAGGGCGAGTTACGAACTGGCTGTTGCCCACGGTCTCTGGGCTCGCCTTCCTGGCTTCGAACTACGTCTATCAGATTGGGCCTCTGTCGCGAATGCATATGACGCTGGTGATGTTCGAAACCCTGGCCATCGCCTTCATCGCTGAGTTCGAGCATCCCAGACACGGGACACGTAACCTGGTCATCGGTCTGATCCTGCTGTTCTGTGCTGGCTACACCAAGCAGACGGCCGTGTTCACCGTGGGGGCCGCTCTCACCTTTGTCTTTCTGCGGGACGTCAAGAAAGCCGTGGTCAGTGGAACGGGGTTGGCCGTGGCTGCCGGGGTTGTCTTCTGGCTCATCAATGTCGCTACAGACGGGGCATGGTGGGTCAACATCATCCAGGCCAACGTCAACGTGTTCGATTATCGACAGACTATCTTCCTTTTTGGACAATGGTTCCGCATACACACGCTGTTCGTGGTGTTGGCAGTCGGCTACCTGGTCTACGAGTTGTTCTGGGATCGGCTGTCGGCCTATTCTCTCTGGTTCGCGTTCGCCCTCGGCGCCGGGGCTCTAAGCGGAAAGTGGGGTGCCGGTTTCGGGTACTTCAACACCGCGGTGGCTGCTGCCTGCCTGATCTCCGGACTCGCCCTGGGGAAGATCGGAGAGAAGTGGGAGCGTCTACCGCTGCCTGCAGGGGGGCTAGAGGTCTCGGCGCGACCGTTATTGGTTGTGACGATCTCGTTGCTCTACCTGGTCCAAGCCCCGCGGATGCTCCATCTGCCCACCTCTGGGCCGGTCTTTGGACCGGTGGCTCGAGCCCTAGGTGTGGACGGCGATCTGGTATACGGTGAAGGCGACGGGTTGATCTCGACGCATTGCGCCTCGGTTGCCTATCACGATGCCATGGGCTATACACAGCTGGGACACCCCCTCACTGCGGAGGACCGGGCAGCGGGGGACGACATCATAGCATACGTGGAGGAGGCGGACGGACCTGTTCTGAGCGAGGAGGCGATGTTCAGTATCCTTGCCGGCAAGCCCGTGGTGACCAACCCGACCCAGTTGCTTAATCTATACAATAACGATCTCCTCGACACGTCCGAGATCATCGAGATGGTGGATCGGCAGGCATTTGATGTCGTCATCTTCCGGGCCCAGTTCTATCCGCCACCCGTCTTGGAGGCGGTGGGCCAGAACTACCGACCGGTCGATCACATCTGCATGAACGGGTTCTACTACCACATCCTGCGTCCCACGCGCCTGCTGGATGCCGGGCCCAGGAGTGATGAGCAGACTGCAGAACGGTGAAGGCGCAGGACGTCAAGAAGCCTATCGGTGAGCAGCTCCTGAGCTGGATAGGTAGCGATGCCGAAATCCTGGTCGGCAAATCTGGGCCGACGATGGTCGCGGGATGGAGCAGACATGGATAGGCAGGAGCGTCAGCGTCGGGCAAGATCAGTGGTCCTTGTGTCGTCGGCA
>SKQX01000140.1 GCA_007118795.1 Thermoflexales bacterium
CCGCCAGGGTAACATTGGTCCCGCAGGAAACATATTATCGTCCGCACCGACCGCCGGCTGCCGCCGGTGGCTCGAAAATCACCAAAGCACAACGGAGGAGCAACGCAGATGGACGTGAACGATCGGAAACAAGACCGACTCAAGGACCAGCTCATCCGCCTGGCGCACGAACTGTGTCGCATCCCCGGCGCCCCCGGTTATGAGCACGATGTGGTCGCCTGGCTGGTGGACCACTTCGAACCCTATGCCGACGAGATCGATGTCGACCCCATGGGCAATCTCTACGCGCTGCGCCGCGGCGACCCGGCCGGCCCCGTGGTGATGATCTCGGCCCATTCCGACGAGATCGGTGGTGTCGTCCGGGCCATTGAGCCCGAAGGGTTTCTCCGTTTCAACAAACTTGGCGGAGTCCTAGATGCCCTTCTGCCCGGCCGGATGGTGATGGTCGGCGGACACTTCGGCGTCGTCGGGGTGAAGGCCGGGCACGCCCAGACCCCGGAAGAGCGCACCCAGGTGCTGGAGTACACGCAGCTCTACATCGACATAGGCGCTGAGGGCCGCTCCGAGGTGCAGGAGATGGGGATCGGCGTGGGCGATCCCGTGACCTACCTCAGTGATATCCAGCGCTTCACCAACCCGGATCGCTTCTGTGGCAAGGGGCTGGACAATCGCCTCGGCTGCCTCGTTCTGCTGGCCCTGCTACAGAGCCTCCGTGGTAATGACCTGGCCGGCGACTTACACGCCGTAGTCACGGTGCAGGAGGAAGTGGGGTTGCGGGGGGCCCGGGTGGCGGCCTATCGTGTCAACCCCGCCTGTGCCCTGGTGGTGGACACCACACCCTGCGGGGATACGCCTGACATGGAAGAGCACCAGGGCTTGCCCATCGGTATCGGCCGTGGGCCTGCCCTCCGTCTCGTCAGCGGAGGGGATGTCATGCACCACGGCATGAGACGACTGCTGACCGAAACAGCCGACGCGGAGGCGATTCCCTATCAGCTTCTGGTGCACGATCGCTCGACCACCGATGCCAGCGCCATCCACCTGCAGCGAGAGGGCATCCCGACCGGTGTGATCACCATTCCCCGCCGCTACTCCCATACCCCGGTAGAGGTGGCCGACGTCAACGATGTCGTAAACACATTCAGGTTGTTGGAGGCCTTGGTGGCCCGTCTTGGGGATTTCGCGCGCTATCTCAGTTTCACACCCTGACTCGGCAGCTCCGCATCGTCCTGCTAGCCTTACCGCTTTGAGCCCGAGACTCCACTGTCACGTGGATGCGTTCGGCCCTCATTGCGTCGCGTCGACCCGCGGCGCAGGTGGCCTGGCCAGGAAGACAGCCAGGGCCCCCACTACACCCAGGCCGACCATCAGGACAAAGGCCGGGACGTAGGTGCCCAGGGTGTCCCTTATCCCGCCGACCACCACGCCGCCCAGGGCACCGAGGAACATCATCGTGAGCATAGCGACGCCCATGATCGCGGCGGAGTGGGCGGGACCGTAGTAGTTGAGTACCATTCCAGGTGCGAGGACGAGAATGCCTCCGTAGCCGATGCCGAAGAATGCCACGTAGAGATACAGGGTCACCAGACTCCCTCCAGTGAGAAGAAGAACCAGGCTAGAGCTCATAAGGAGCAGTAACCCGGCTATGACAAGCCTGGGTTCGATCCTGTCCCCCAGCCATCCAGAACCCAGCCGGCCCAGCACGCTGGAGCCTGCGATCAACCCCAGGGCGGACGCCGCCACCGTGAGCTCGATTCCGATCTCTTCCACCAGGTAAGCCACCTGGTGAGCCATAACCCCTTGGAGGAGGAAGAACATAATCCCGCCGGCTGAAGCGAGCAACCAGAATGCTCTGGTTCTGATAGCCATCTTCATTTCCCACGCGTGCTCGCTCCTGTACACACCACCCCTGCCCCCGGAAGCTGAGCGGTCAGCTTCCTGACCGTGTCCCTGCGCCGCAGCGTTCCCTCTCGGTCGGACATCCTCGGGCCGGTTCTTGATAACGAAGAGAGCCAGCAGCGCTGGCAACACCGCCAACCCGGCCAGAACCAGCCACACGGGCCGCCAGGAGGCCAGGGCGCCCTCCAGACTACTCGTCAGGGGTGCGATGACCATCCCGCCCAGTCCCGCACCGCTGAGCACCACACCCAGAAACGTGGAGCGGCGGGCGACGAACCAATTGCCGATCAACTGTTGCATAGGCAGCATGGTGGCCAGGCCGAAGCCCAATCCTACCCCGATCACAAGGAGATACAGCTCCCATATGGCGCGTGTGCGGGACAGGAGACTCAGAGCCGCAGTCATCAAGAGGGAGCCCATCAATATCGCCGCGCGCGGCCCAAAGCGAACCACGACCTTGCCCACCAGCGGCGCACTGGCCCCCAGGAGCAGACCCAGGATCGTGAAAGCGCCGCCGAACGCGGTGGCGCTCCAACCCAGATCCGCAGCCATCACCGGTACCAGCACCGGTAGGCCGTAGTAGGTGCCCGCCACCACGAGGTACGCCACGAAGGCAGACCCGACGATGATGTAGCCATACTTTTTTTCGTGCTTGTCCACTATCCAGATTCCCCCTCAGGCGTCCTCGTTTTGGGCACGTTCCGCTGTTCCCGTCGCCCGCTGTGCTGATCACGACCAACAAGCAACCATGTGTCACGTCAACCGTGACCAGACCCGGCTGAGCCCGGTTAAACTTCATCATACCCTACAAGCTCCCGGTCGCCCAGCTCAGGCCCGGCTCTGTGTAGCCTGCAAAACTCCCCGGACCTCGGGGCGCTGCCGTCTGAGTCCCCGCAAGGTCGCCGCCCGGCTGCACCAGCGGCTCAAAGCCCCTTCCCCGTGGAAGACAGAATGGTTCGTCAGTTTCCTCTGATTCCGTTCAGGACGCCAGCGGCACCTCGCCCGATGAGGCCCCCTCGATGCATCCAGGGAACTCCTGCTCACCTCGGTGAATGTCAGCACGCTGCCTTCCTGCCTGGTGTTCGTGATCACGGATGATCATCGCCGCCGTTGGTCTCATGCCAAAGTCCGCGTAGAATGACTGCAGGTCAGCATCGCACACCAGGTCTATCATATAGAAGCCTGCCAGCCTCGCCAGCATCCGGCGCGTCAGCTCGCGGCCGATCCCCCGGCCCTGGGCCGCCGGTCGCACCTCCAGAAACGGGATGTAAGCCGACAGCACCCCGTCCGTGATGGCTGTGATGAACCCGACCACCTGTCGCGATGCCTCATCAATGGCCAGGACGATCTCATCGCTCTTCTCCAGCAGTCTTAGGTGGGTATCCGGGGAAGGTGGGTTCGGCCAGTCTGCGAAGAACCCCTCAAGGTGTCGGGGAAGCACGCCTTCTGTGTGATCAACGTATCTAATCATATGGTTACCTCAAGGGAGCTGGTCGCCCCATGCGGAGCCGCGGCGCCAGGACTGGGGCGACACCAGCGATCTGGTGAAGGCCATCGCGTTCTCCCTGAAACGTAGGGCTATGGGGAGCGGATGGAGCGCGCAAGCTTAGTAGCGGAACACGGCCGCCAGCGGACCACCGTCGGGCACCTGTTCCGGCTCCACCGCGTAGACCGTCCCGCCAGTCAGAATCGAGCGGGCAGCCGCCAGGTGTAGCAGATCCTCGTCGCCCAGTTCGCGATCTCTGTGCATCTCGACCGTGTTCGTGGCTTGGTCGAATTTGCCCCACACCTGGATCCCCAGGGACACAAACAACACGTCCACCCGCCCGTGTCGGGCTGCCAGGATCGCCTCACCCACGTCCGTCGTGGTCTGGTCGCTGCCGGACAGCTGATGGTAACGGGCGGCCGCCTCCTCTTCTCCCTGCCTGAAGATGGGTCCCACCAGAGACCAGGCTCGGCCGTGTAGTTCTTCGGGCGTCAGTCTCTCGGGATTACCCGGAATGCCCTCGTCCATCAGATGTGGGTAGGTGTTGGCCCGGGCGTAGAGCGGGAAAAGGTACTCGACGCCAGCGAGGACCACGGGCGAGCGCCGACCGACCAGCACGCTGGGCAGCTCCTGGTCGATCCTGCGGAACCAACGGACAATTCTCTCCTTGTGCTCCTCACTGTCGTCGTGACCGTGGAACGCGGCGGAGCGAGCGCCGGCCCCCGACGGCGTCTGAGCGCGGACCTGCAGATGCTTGTGGAAGGGCTCGAACTGAAGCGCCTCCGCCATGTCTTTGGGCAGGGTCTCCAGCTCGACTTCATCGACGGTGCGCCGCGTGCCCTCCAATAGCCTGACCTGGTTCTGGCTCAGCGCCAGGATGTAGAAATGACCGTCGCTGGCGAACAACGGGAGGAGCGGTTTGAGGTGGAAACACGTCGTGATCACCGCTAACTCCTCAAACGAGAGTGGAAGACGATAGGAGTCAAACCGCTCCATGGTCAGAAACAACGCCAGGCCGTCGCTCTGGTGGCGCCAGAACGCTGGGTCCTGCAGCAGATCCTCAGCCGGTCTCAGCATGCGGCGGGCATCCGCGGGACGCAAGCCCTTGCGCGTCAAACGTTCCTCCACCTCTCGCAGCAAATTCTTGAATCGAATCGGGTCCTGTTCCGTCTCGCGACCCGCCCGGTGCGTAGGCAGGAAGATGGAGACGTGCCAGCCCGGGTACTCGTCCAGCAGAGCTTCCAGTTCTTCTATAGTTATGACGTCCATCGGAAAGCCTCCTTGCCATTTACCAACTCTGGTCTGTTCGCGGGAGCCGCGGAAGGTTCTCGGTCAGCAGCCCCCGATTTGGGCGCCGGCGTTGGGCCCACTGCCAGGCCGATTCTCCCAACCGTCGAAGCTCGGCGCTTTCGCCCACCGTGATCTAGAAGCGCGGCCGAATACTCATCGACGTAGAAGCATCTGAGGAAATTCACCCACCTCCGAGGTAGAGACGGCTTCCAGGGAGGCCATCCGCTCCCTACAGAGCCGCAAACTGGCATCGGCGCGGGACCGATCAGTTGCCCGCTGGTCCTCGGTCCAGTTGTCGTCCGGGTCCCGGCGGTCCCCTTTCAGGCTCTCGATCTTCCCCCTCGCGCGGGCCAGTCCGCCTTTCTTGTGTCGAACACCTCAGAGCCGATTGCGCTCCCGGCACCACCTCGACGAGGCGATCCTCAATCCGTGGACTCGCCTTCCGTTGTCTCCAGACCGGTGCGGATGTGAATGTCCCGCTGGACGTTTGGTATCTCGATGTTGTGCTCCATGAATTTCTCGTACACAGCGGAGTTGACCTTACTGGTGAGCAAGCCTCGGCGCTGGATTAAAGCGTGGCTCCAGGCCCGCAGCTCAAAACTGAGACCCTGCTCACCGAATCCGAGCAGGCGTACACCAGGCATCGGCTCGTCGAGCACCTCGGGCACCTCCTGCGCTGCCTCTATCAACAACCGCTCCACCAGACGGATGTCGCTGCCGGTAGCCACCGGAATCGGCATGCGGAAACGGACCTTCTCGTCGCCATGACTCCAATTGACGACGTTCTCGGTGATGAACTTGAGGTTGGGGACGATGATGGCGATGTTGTCGTTCGTCAGCACTGTGACGCTCCGCCCGCCGATACGCGTGACCCGACCGTGGACGTCGGCCACCTCGATGCGATCGCCCACTTTGATCGGTCTCTCAAATAGGATGATCAGCCCGCTGACGAAGTTGTTGACGATGTTCTGCAGTCCGAAGCCGACCCCGATCCCCAGGGTTCCGGCGAGGACGTTCAGGATGGTGAGGTCGATGCCCAGCGTCTGCATGATGATGATGAACCCCACCACCAGCATCACGTAGCGGAAGACGGCCCCGGCCGTCTCTCGTGCGCCCACCTCCATACGCGTCCGGGCCAACACCTTGTCCACGATCCAGTGGCGCAGCCGGTCGACGACGTAGACGAACAGGACGATCAGTATAAGCGAGTATAGCACAGCCCACAGCGTCACCGCTGTGTCCCCGATCTGCACCAGAGGAACCTCAAGCAGTTGCCCGATCTGATCCACGAACTCCAGAATCTCTCCCATAGGGTGCCCTCACAGTCTAGAATTCAGAGTGATTTCATTCCACCCTGAATACAGAGCGCGTCAGTTGCACGCCTCCCGCGCTTCCCGGCGTTCCCTCGTGCCGGCTGTTGGGTAGTGACGCCTCTTGGCTACTCGTTGGGCGGGCTCTGAGGGTCTATCCACGCGATCTGTCCCTCAACACGTGGACGGCAAGCAGCGCGATCCAGCCGAAGCCCACGGCCAGGGACAGTCTCTGAAACAGGCCGGCGAGATCTCCGAACCGCGGCACTTGCCCGAAGCCCATCGCTGCCAGAACGAAGGCTGCCAGCATCGCCACACCGCTGAGCGCTGAGTAGACCGCCCACCTACGCTGATCCCATTTGCCGAACTGGCGACTGAACATTAGACAGGCAATGGGCAAACCCAGGAACACCGGGATCCCGAATAGATCATGCAGACGTCCGTGGAACGTCCGTTCCACCGGCACTGGCGGCGTGCCAGGTGGATAGCTGTTGAGCGGATCGTTAACGAAGATACCGGCACCGATCAAGCCGATGCCGGCCAACCCCACAAGGAGAGGGCCCCACACCCAGCCTCCGTGACGTCGAAGGACACGCCGCAACCCGGCTGAGAAAGCGAGTAGGAGCGAGCCCGTGACGATGAAGTTGGCCACCTGTATCCATCCCCGGTGTCCTATAGACAGGGAGCTAACGGGATGACGGACGGCGCTGTAGTCGGCCCGGGTCGCCCCGGCTATGAGAAACACGCTCATGAAGAGCAGGGGGCCAACGGCACCGCACGCCACTAACAATCTCAGTACAGCGGGCCGCTCTCCACCGCTCTCTGCCAATCTCTTCATCGGCGTTCTCCTGCGTGGAATATCCGGGGACTGATCACACTGCCGGCGTCTCGTGTGAGCGCGCAACTCGAACCGAAGCCGCGCCAGCCGAGAACCGGCAGTGACTGGATCCTCGCCTGCTGTGGTCCGCCGTGGGGCCTCGGCGATCGCTATGCGCGATCCGCCACGCAGCCAGAGTATACCGCTGTCCACCCGCATGTCAAACAGCCCACAGGCTATGACGGCCGATCAGCTTCAAGGGGGTTGCGGGAAGGAGGGCACCAGGCTGTCCGAAGAGCCCGGATCCTTATCGTCCGGGGCTCCACGACATCCGACGCGGTGCCTGGCCAAAGGGGGCCGCCTTCGGCATCGGCCTTGGACGATAGCGCCTCGAGGGTTGACCTGAGACCTCGGCGGGAGGAGAGCGATCCTCGTGTTGTAGGACGGAGACGAGAAGGGCTTCCTCGATAAGGAAGCCCTTCAGGATCAGGCCACAAAGGTGGCTGTGTTCACCAACGGCTGGCCAGTCTAAGCCTGTTTCTTCTGCTTGCGCCGCCGCCGCACCAGACCTCGGATCACCAGGAAGGCGGCAATCAGGGGCAGGGCGATCACAACCATCACCGGAGCGACGAGCACCACAATCACAATGAGTGCGTCAGCGAAGAACTGCAATACTCTGATTAACGATTCGAAGGCGTCGCGCAGGGTGGCCCCGGGGCGCCATGGCCCCACCTGAAGCGGCTGGGCCAACCTGCTGGGCGTGATATTGAGGGTGATCGTGGCCATCGCTGCCGACTCCTGCAGATACTGCATCCGCCCCCTGACGTGCTCGATCTGGGCCTGGATGTTCTGCAGACGATCGTAGACCTCAAGGGCGGCCTCGGTGTCTTCGGCCTGATCCATAAACGTCAGCAGTCGCTCCTCGGTCGCCTCCAGGTGGCGTCGCCGCGACTGAAGATCCACATACTCGTCCGTCACATCCTGGCCGGTGACCTCCTCACTGTTCACCTCCACAGCTTCTTCCCGAATGCGCTCCAGCGCTGTGCTCAGGTGCTCGGCAGGTACTCGGATCCGCATGTTAGCTCTCATCCCCTCGTCGAAGCTCCGTAACCGCGATTCGATGACATAGCCGCCTAACTCGTCCGTCATGGCGCTGATCTCACCCACCGCTTCCTCTGTGTCACGCACGACGATGTCCATGAAGGCGTTGCGGATGATGAGCCGCTCCGTCACCGCGGTGTCATCAGCAGGCCGCGGTGCACTGGGCTCCTCTGCGGCCCGATCCATCTCCGGCATCGCCGGTGCCCTGGCCTCGTCAGCCAAGAACGCTTCGGGCAGCGGGGCAGCGGCACAACCCACGAAAGTCAGTGCCAGCAGCGCGACGACCATCCCGGATCCTATTCTCTCTCTCATTGTCCCCTCCTCAGATTGGAGCCTCCTAACCAACTCGGGTCCTCATGTTCTAGACGCTACAGCGTGTCCACAAGTTCCCGTCAGCGGCCAGCCTGGAGCCGTTGGATCAGATATTGCGGCAGTCCTTGAGCCCGCATCCGCTCCTGAGTGATCTCAATAGAGTAGCTCACTCGACGGGATTCCCAAGTCATCGCCTCGGTGTCCAGCACGGCGTAGCTGGCCCGCGGGTCGCCATCCCGGGGTTGCCCCACGCTGCCGGGGTTGATGATGACCCGTTCGGGCCCGAGTTGAGTCGGCTCGGCGAGCGGGGGTACCTCTACCCGACACCGTTCACGCTGTTCATCGAGTCTGAAGAGGGCGGGCACGTGCGTGTGACCCACCAGGCACACCGGCCCGGAGAAGTGCTGGAAATTCCGACAGGCCATCGCGGCATCCGTGATATACTCCCACACTGGCTCGCGCGGACTCCCGTGGGCCAGGCAGAAATCGCCTTTCTGCAGGCTGGATGGCAGTCCCTTCAAGTAGGTGCGTGA
>SKQX01000142.1 GCA_007118795.1 Thermoflexales bacterium
CCCCCCGCATTGAGGGCACTGTCGCGGCTGAGGCTCACGGTGGTTGCAATGGTGGCAGATCAGAAGAGTTTCGGAGTCATGGTAGGTCAGCGGCACGTCACACTGGGGGCAGAGCAGCACAAAACCACAGTCGCGGCACAGCACGAAGGTAGCACTCCCGCGGCGGTTGAGGAACAGAATGACCTGCTCACCACCCGCGAAGGCCTCGTCCATCGTCGCTTGCAGGGAGCGACTGAAGATCGAGCGGTTCCCCGCGCGCAGCTCTGCCCGCAGATCGACGATCCGTACAGGCGGCAAGGGGAGGTACTGGCCCTCCGCCGCCTCGTCCTGTAGAGACCGGTAGCGGAGGGCCGGAACGTGATAGCGAGCCTGAAGGTCCTGCAGGCGCCGGGTGTGTCCCATGATGCGGCGCGGCATTCCATGCAGCTGAAAGCCACCGTGCTTAGCGCGGTAGTAGGACTCCAAGCTCGGGGTGGCCGAGCCGAGGATGAGCGTCGCCTCGCTGAGTTGAGCCAGAGCAACCGCTGTATCTCTGGCGTGATACCGCGGGCGTGGAGCTTCCTGCTTGTAACTGTCATCGTGCTCCTCGTCCAGCACTATCAGACCGAGAGGAGAGAAGGGGACGAACAACGCTGAACGCGGGCCAATGACGACATCGACGAGCCCGGCCCGAGCGCGGCGCCAGGTATCGTAGCGCTCCCCGTCGGTCAGCGCGCTGTGAAGGACCGCCACCCGGTCGGGAAAGCGCCCGGCGAACCGGGCGACCGTCTGGGGTGTCAGCGAGATCTCCGGGACGAGGATGATGGCCTTACAGTCTTGACCCAAGATCTGGGCGACGGCACGCAGGTATATCTCGGTCTTGCCGGAGCCAGTGACCCCGTGGACGAGGAACACATCCGAGGTCACGGTGGAGATCGACCGAGATATGGGCTCCCAGACCTTCCTCTGATCGATGGTTAGAGGAGGGGGCAAGGTGGGTACAAACACCTCGTCGGCCAGTGGATCACGCCAGACCTCCTCGCTATCGAAGGCAACGAGCCCGCGCTCCTCCAGTTTTCCGAGATGGTATGCCCCACAACCCGTCTCCTCGTAGACGCGACGGACCTCCACAGATCGCCCCGCGGCCTTCAGAAGGTCCAAGATCGGAGGGTAGTACTCACTGTGGAGGCGCTTCAGAGCAACCCCCTGGTCAACGCCAGGGACCAGTCGCACCGTTCTGACCCGCTTGGGGCGAATATCTGGGGGGGCAAGGAAGGATTCGCGGCTGAGGAAGTCACGTTGTGCAAGTTGCTTGGAGGCTGCCCGCCAGTCAACACCGGGCAGAGCCGCATCTAACTGGCTACCCCGGAGAGACCCCCGACGCCGCAACAGGGCCAGTAGTTCGGCTTGAGCCGCCGTCCTGGCAGCGTCATCCGGGACCTTTCCCTTGAAGGCTATCCTCAGGTCAGCGTGCCCCACCATACCTGGTGGGAGCATCAGCTGCAGGCACTCGTGCAGCGGGGCCACGTACTCCCGACGCAGCCAGCGAGCCAGGGCGATCTGTTCCCGCGTGAGGACGGGCCTGGGATCAACCAATGAGCGAATAGGCTTGGTCTCGAAGACAGGTGAGCAGGCGCTCGACCGAACGACGACACCGTAAAGACGCCGTTCCCGTAGCGGCGCCACGACCAACGAACCGACCTCGACACGCCCAGCTAGATACTCCGGTACGTGGTAGGTGAAGGCCTCTCCGTCCTCTGATGGTTGGGCCGGTGAGAAGACGACAACATCGACGAAGGCCAAGGGTTCCATCTGGCTTTAGGATTTCACCTCAATGATCCATCGACACCACAATCAGCCAGGTCACTAACGCCCGACTGGGCCCCTCTGGTGACGTGGGTAGGAGGCCAGGCTACACTTCCTCTCCGAATCGCGGACTATAGCGGAGGAACACCAGGTAGCCAATCACAAGCACGATAAGGGAGGTGCCAGCGGTACGCAACAGGAAGTCAAAGCCTGTATACGTGCCCCAGTAGAGCAGATCACGGTATGAGGCGATGACCGAAGCCATGGGGTTCAGACGGCGAAGCCAGAGTCGGGCGTTGAAGGTGATGCCCAGGATCATCATCTCCTCCCCTATGTGGGTGATGGGATAGAAGATGGGCGTCAGGAAGAACCAGGCTTGCATCACCACGCTCATGATGATGGCCGTGTCCCGGTAAAAGACGTTGAGGGTGGACAGAATGAGACAAATGCCGAGACTGAATATCATCTGAACGAGGATAGGAATGGGCAGAAGGAGCACCCAGGGCGACACATTGGCCCCGGATATGAGCGCCAATCCGAAGAAGACAGGAAGGGCAATGATGAAGTTGACAAGATTCGACAGAACGATGGCGACGGGGATCGCTTCCCGGGGGAAGTAGACCTTCTTGATCAAGTGGGCGCTCCCGACCATGCTACCGGTAGCCTGGATCACCGAATCCGAGAAGAACTGCCAGGGCAGAAGTGCACTGAGCAAGAAGACGTGGTAATTGCGCAGGTCCGATTGGACGAACAGGAAGTTGAAGACCGCCGTGAAGACCAGCATCATCAGCAGTGGATTAACCCATGACCAGACGATTCCAAGGGCAGAGTCACGATAGCGCACCTTCAGATCGCGCACCACCAGGTTGCGAACCAGGCCGCGGTACTGCCAGAGCTCCCCAAACCGATCAAAAATAGCCATAGATTTCGGGTTCCTTCCTGGTCGCCAGTGTCGCTGCCGGGAGTAACTCACCGCGCGTCCAGGACCGTCCGGTAGATTCGGAGAAGGTGACGCCCGGCTCGATCCCACGAATAGTGGAGACCGGCGCGTTGGCGGAGCTTCCGGCCGATGTCCCGACACCGGCCCGGGGTGGCTAAGAGGGCTCCGATCCTATCGGCGAGAGCGGTAGCATCACCGCAGGGGGAAGCGTAGATCCCGAGCGATCCCAGATACTCCCGGCTGACGGGGGTGTCAAAGGCTACAGTCGGCAGCTCCATCGCCATATAGTTAAGTATCTTACCAGCGCCTTCGGTGGCCGACAGCTTAGGAGCTACCGCGACATCTCCTATGGCCAAGTTGGCCGGAGCCTGCTCGTAAGGGACTTTGCCAGTAAACGTTATCCGGTCGTCGATCCCGAGATCCACCGCCATCTGCCGGTAGCGTTCCACGTTGGGAAATCCCATGATGAGGAAATGGACGTCGATGGCTCGCTCTCTTAGTACCTGCGCTGCTTGCACCAGATGAGACGTACCCTGATAATCGGCCAAGAGGCCCAGATACGCCACGATGGGTCGCCCGGCGGGAATTCCGAGGGCAGCTCGATTCTCCGCCATGGCTACAGGATCGAGCACATCAGGTCGGAAGAAATCCAGACTAACCGAGTCTGGCACCGGGTAGACTCGACCAGCCGCGCAGCCGAAGTCCTGTTCCAGGAGTATGGCCGTCATCTGCGTGCTGGTGACAACCGCATCAGGCAGATGACTGATACGTCGCTCGAGAAGCCGCACCCAACGGTACCATGGGCCATCGGGGTTGAGGAAACGGTGATCAACCATCTCGCTGGTCATACTACCTTGGAGATCAGCGACCAGCGGCAACCCCGCCAGTCGGCTCAGTATACGACCGATGAGGGCCCCCTCGTGGAGATGCCCGTGGATCAGGTCGAAGGGCCGACGGAGGACCAGCCGAAGGCCAGTCCAGAGTAAGAAAGCATCAAAGGCGATCTTGTGGAGCGATGAGCCAACCTCGTACTCGGCGTGCCAGGGGGTTGGTCTCGTCCGCACGATCTCCAGGTCCGGAAGATCGCGTCCCAGGTAGTAGGTCAGGACGGTGACCTGATGCCCCATCCGTTGCAGCGCTCGGGACTCCTCGAGGATTCGCACGTGGCAGCCATAATCCAAGAAGAAGGACGTAGGGGCGACCATCAGGATACGGTATGACTCGGCCAAGGCAACTCGAGTGCCAAGAGCTCTACAACGTCAGGCTCCCCGAGACTCGTCCCTGGGCCCGCCCCTACGGGATCCCAGATTGCCGAGTAGCATACGTCTCATCTGTTCCCCAGCGCCGGGCACGTCGCGGGTACCCGCCCCTCCATCCTCAGCCCACATTCCCTTTCGCCGCTGGGCCATCCAGCGTTCTCGGCGCTGGACAGCCTCTGAGGATATATCGGCCCACACACTCTCGTCCGCGTCGTTCAGGACGATGCGTAGATAGCGCAGTTCTTCCATGAGAGCGTCGAGACGGCGAACGATGTTCTCTCGGTTGAGAAACAGGGATACGTGTTCGTCGGAGCTTTCGTCGACGCCCTCGGTCGCGGCCGCAAAGTTGGAACCCGCAAACTTACGCATCTCCTCCCAGCCCGGGGTGTCTACAGTGGCTCGCAAGAGCGCGATGCTAATCAGGTCAGGCAGGCCTTCCACCCCCGCCTGCAGGCCGTCGTGCTCGGTGACATCCAGAAAGAAGGGATCAGCTCCGACCACCTGAGCCAGCCAGGAGCAGGCCTCGACCGCTGCACTGGAGGCCCTTGGGGCAGGGGTGAAGCAATACAGGCCGCCGTTCAACAACTCGGCGCTAGCGTCGTCGAGGCTCTGCAGCGGCTCCAGGCCGACGACGGCTGGATTCGGGATGGGATGCCCTCCGACGTAAGAGACTGTCGGAGGAAGCAACCTGTCGGCCCAGCGCATCACCGGAGCCTTCAGCCGTGCCGTGTCCGTGACGAGCGCTCCCGGCTCCAAGTCGGCAGAGATGGCGGCGAAGACGCCCTCGATGTTGACCAGTGGCTCGGACACGATGACCAGGCTGGCGCCCCGACAGGCCGCTCCCGGTTTCCGACGGATCTGGTCGAAGATGCCTCGGGCCTTCGCCAGATCGGCGACCGGGCGACGAGCGTCGTAACCCACAAGCTCCATCGGCGTCTTCTGTTCTCGAAGTCCCAGGGCAATGGAGGCACTGATAGGATCCGTGCCGATGATTGCCGCTCGATCAGAGTTCATTTTGTCACTATCTCCATTACGCGTAAGCGCTGTGCTCAGGACGGCGGAGTCTTCACCGTGGATGGATACTAACTCACGTCATCTGCGGTCTGCAGTGCGACCAGCCAGCGGTCTTCCCGGGTCTGACACGTCTCGAGGCAATCCTCATGACGAAGGATCAATCTCACCGTCACGGGGGAGCACCCCACTTCCTCAGCCAAGGCCGCGCCGATCTGGGCATGGTGGGCATATTGCCAGAGACGATGCCGTAAGCCCCGTGCTGGCCGGCGACTGGCGCGCTCCAGGGTTCTCGGGGCCAGATACTTAGCCAACGTGAACAAGCCACGCTGCCACGGACGGAAGGGCGCGAGAGACTTGCCCACATCGTGCAGCAGCGCCGCGGCAAGAAGATCCTCGCTGGCATGTTCTGTTTGTTCGAGCGCCTCGAAGACCGTCAGAGCATGCCGCTGATCCTGCGGCGCCTGTTCGACGAAGAGAGCCTGGGCTCTCGGGTTCAGAACCACTGTCGCATCCTCAAGCCTCCGCTGCGAGACGATCCCGCGCGCGGTCGATGCCCGCAGAAACTGCTGTACTCGATAGAGAGCATCCATCGGCCCCAAAAGGGTCAGTAGACCAGCAGCGCTCGGAACAAGAAACTCATCAGCGGATTCATGATCATCCCGAGCACACCGAGCCGAGATAGAAGGAAGAGCGCCAGAATCAGTCCGGGAGCCCCAAACTGCTCCAGCTGGTCGAATCTGAGTGCCCACCGGCGCGGCAGAAGCCAAGCCAGGATGCGAGACCCGTCAAGCGGCGGGAATGGAATCAGGTTGAAAACCATAAGCACCAAGTTGATGCTGATAAATCCCACGAGAATCCCCTCCGGGCTGATGCCGGAAGACCGGGCATATAGGCTCACCCATCCGAGCCGGAAAGGAATCGCCCCCAACATAGCCAGGATCAGGTTGGAGAGCGGCCCAGCGATGCTCACCAAGGCCTGATTGCGGCGCAGGTCACCCCGCAGACGATACGGATTGACGGGCACGGGCTTTCCCCACCCGAAGCCGAACAGCACCAACGCGATGGCCCCCATGGGGTCTACATGGGCCAAAGGGTTGATGGTAAGGCGACCTCTTCGTGCTGCGGTGTCATCGCCGAGCTGAAAAGCCGCCCAAGCGTGGGCCCATTCGTGAACCGGTATGCTCGTCAAGAAGAGAATGGCCAGAGTGATCAGCCAATTCGGATCAGTGAACCTTCCCAACAACGTCGCGTACTCCTTCTAATCGTGTCACCATAACCAAGCCACAGGCGTCCGCCAATGACGCCCTCCTTACTCAAGACGCAGGCATTATAACACGCATAACCCATGGGAGCGAGTCAACCTCCGCGGCGGCGGACTGGGAAGACGCGGCGTCGGCTCCCGGGTGCTTCAGGTGGTCGGATCCGACAGTGTGCTGAATGGTCGCACACCCGCCCGGAGCGGGATTCGGAAGCTGAAGCAATGTCGAGAAGGGAGATCTACCGTCGCTGAAGCTCCCACCAAGGAAGGGCATTCGTTATCTGGGAGCTAGATCGTAGGCGAAGACGGAAGTGCCCGTGATGAAGCTCCCCTCACGGCCCGGCATCGCCGGGCTGGCCCTCTCCTCCGATGGGAGAGGGGAGACGACCCGGGGCCAGGGTCGAGGGTGGACGCTGGGATCGGGGGTTGGAGCTGTCCCGACAGGGGAAACCGGGGGGGACGTGGGTGGCGTTGGGGTCAGGGAGGAAGCGAAGGGGCTCGGTCAGGTATCAGCGACCGGGCTCAGCAGGGGATCTCGCGCGCGCTGCATCCTGTTGGTGGATCAGCTCCGTGGCGGCCGTGGCCAGACCGGCGACTAGCCAG
Source organism: Thermoflexales bacterium (assembly GCA_007118795.1). GTDB lineage: Bacteria > Chloroflexota > Anaerolineae > B4-G1 > B4-G1 > SKLM01. The sequence goes on from SKQX01000142.1 coordinate 6,860, forward strand.
AATAGCGTGACCGAGTGGTGGAAGTCCAGGTTGAAGAAGTAGTGATCGAAGAGACCACCAAACAGGGCCCCGATAACACCTGCGTGCAAGCCCCACCACAACGGCTCGAGATCAGTGCCGACTGCCAAAGATCGTGTCCGCCAGAATCGAGTCAGGATCACGCCCATTACCAGGAGGAAGCTGGTCAAGCCAATGAGGCCCATATGCTGGGCGATCAGGAGGTAGACATTGGCCACGCCGATGTAGGTATCGATGTCCGGCGAGCCCGCGAAACCAACGCCGAGCAGGGGGTAACGTCTGATCAGAGTCAGCGCATCCCTGTACTCCCCCCAGCGCATCTGCGTCGCCAGGTCCTCACCCCGAAATCCCTCGGCGAAGTGTACGACCAGGGTCCGGGTCTGAGGCATCAACACGAGGAACGCTATCGCTCCCGCCACAACGACCCACAATCTTCGGTAGCGCAGTGTGGCCAGCATAATCAACGCCGCTCCCAAGCCGACCATCGAGCCGCGGCTCATGGTCAATCCGAGGCAGATGGCCATCGTGCCGAGGATCGGTAGTAGGTAGCGACGGCGGACCACGGGCCGTCCAGCAAAGAACTGCGGCAGGCTGATGGCCAAGATTACGTTAAGAAGACTGCCCAACACATTGGGGTCGACGGAGGTGGAAGTGGCCCGCATGGGAAGCTCCGGGTTCTCGCGGATATAGCGCAGCACACCCGGCCCCGTAGGATAACCAATGGGCCCAAGCGCAGAGAGGGCACGCATAACGAAATCGGACGATATCTGGTCGGCAATCACGTAGAGTATGGTGCCAAGCAGAGCGGCCCCAAAAGCTCCCAGGATCAGTGCATGCACGATACGGCGGAGACGCTCGCCGTCGCGCAGCGTGTTGACGATCAGGAAGAAGAGGCCGACGCTGAGCATGACCTCGGCGAAATGCCGAATGTAGTACTGGAGAAAACCGAGGGCAAGGGGCACGTGAGCCAACCCAAAGATGAAGGATCCCAGCGCGAGCATCATGAATACGGCCACCGGCAATCCCAGCGGCGTGGTCACGAACTCCCGCCGAGAGCCGCCTGCCAGTTGGAGTAGCCAGTTGAGAAACAACGCCCCCAACGCTGCGTTGAGAAGCGTGGGTCTGAACCCGATATGGAAGGGGAACGTAGCGAAGGGCAGCAGGCAGACGATGCCGATCACGCAGAAATACGCCACCTCGATGTCTCGCAGCATCCATAGGCCAAGGAACACCGCCGCCACCCCCGCTCCGGCGAAGAGGGGGCCAACCTCTGCCAGAAGATAGCCCACGCCGACGGCCAGCGCCGAGCAGAGCAACAGCACCGCCAGAGCCGAGAGCCATCGGCACCGCGAGACGAAGATCTGATAGAGCCAGTCCTGAGATGTCATACCATTATGGTCGGGCCGATCTTACGGTAACCGTCGTAGGAATGACGATGGCGTCTCCAGCATCATCCAAGCGGGGCAGCCGCTCCATCGTCTCCAGATGATACATTCCGACAGCGACTCGATAGTGTGTTTCCGGCAGCTCGGCGGGAAGCTGGATCTCGTGTGCGTCGGAGATGATCTCCCCCGCCGCCCACATCGCAGTCGGATAGTACCCCTGAAGGGGGGGGCCATCGCCCTGGGCCACCGGGGTTGGACCGTCTCCAAGCAGATGCACGAATACCTGGTAGTCCCTTGAGGGGGTGTCCCTGGCTACCCATTGCAGCTCGACGGTGAGTGCTCCACCAGCGGTTGGCTCAGGTGGCGAAAGGTCATAC
>SKQX01000090.1 GCA_007118795.1 Thermoflexales bacterium
CCCCTCCCTGCGCACGGCGTAGACCTCCGGCGGCGTTTCTGACTCGCGTCCCTCGCAAAAGACACAGGACGCGGAATCAGTCTGTTCTCTCGGCACCTGGAAATCCGAGGGTCGCTTCGCCCGCTCCGTTGCGATGATAACCCAGCGGCCCAGCACGGGATCCTTCCTTAGCTCTGGCATCGGTCGTCCTCCTCTCAGCTCCCGAAAGGATTAACGCTCCAGCAAGATGGTGACGGGACCTTCGTTGTAGATCTCCACCATCATGGTGGCTCCAAAGACACCCTCCTCGACCGGCACTCGGTAGCCCCGCAGCGCGTCTGCCAGAGCCTCTACCAGCGGTTCCGCGACCTCGGGCGGTGCTGCGTCGACAAAGCTCGGCCGACGCCCTTTGCTCGCGTTCGCGTAGAGCGTGAATTGGGACACCACCAGAGCCTGGCCCCCCACCTCCACCAGACCCACGTTCATCTTCCCCTCGCGATCCTCGAATATGCGCAGGCCGGCGATCTTACGGGCCAACCATTCCGATTCCTTCGCTGTATCTCCGTGCGTGACACCGACCAGTACCGCCACTCCCTGACCAATGGCGCCTACGACGTGACCATCAACCCGCACCGAGGCTTGGCTCACTCGCTGAACTAGCGCCCGCATCGTTTGCCCCTCATAGGATCCCCTATCCCTAACCCGACTGAACTCACGGGAGCTGCACCGCCTCCCGAACCTCCTCCATCACCCGGGAAGCAATACCAGATGCCCGGGTGGCCCCCTCCTCCAGTATCTCCCACACTCGATCGGGATTGTCAGCCAGTTCGGCACGCCGCTCCCGGAAAGGTACGAAGTACCCAGTCAGATTCTCGGCCATCAGCCGCTTACACTGGACGCAGCCGATGTCCGCCTGCCGGCAGTCCACAGCGATCTGCTCCACTTGCTCCGGCGAGAAATACCCGTGGAGTGTGAACACGTTACAGATCTCCGGCCGGCCTGGATCGGACAGGCGCCGCCGCTGCGGATCGGTGACCATCGTCATAACCCTGGACTCGATCTCCTCCGGGCTGGCCCCGATCTCGATGTAGTTCCCCAGGGACTTACTCATCTTCTGCGCGCCGTCCAGCCCCAGCACTTTGGGAAAGTCCGTGTACTTTGGCTGCGGCTCGACCAGCACCTCACCATACCGATGGTTGAACCGCCGCACAATGTCCCGCGTAAACTCCAGGTGCGGAGTCTGATCCACACCCACCGGTATCGTATCGGCCTTGTACAACGTGATATCGGCGGCCATAAGCACCGGATAGCCCACCAGGCCGTAATTCACGTCCTCGGGCTGTTGGCGCACCTTCTCCTTGAACGTCGGCAGGCGAGTCAGGCGGCCCAGGGGCGTCACCATCGAGAGCAATGTGTGCAGTTGCGTGACCTGAGGGACGTGGGACTGTACGAAGAGAATTGTGCCCCGCCCCTCCGGATCTATGCCTGCCGCCAGCCAGTCCAGGGCCATCTCGTAGGTCCAATCGCGCAGCTGGCTCGTGTCCTCCAAGGTGGTCAAAGCGTGCAGGTCCACAATGCAGTAGATGCACTCGTAGTCGTCCTGCAGAGCGACGTAGTTACGGATAGCACCGAGGTAGTTTCCCAGGTGCTGGCGTCCGGTCGGGCGGGCGCCCGAGAATACGCGGCCTTTCTTATCGTTCATCAAGAATGGATTCCTTCCCTTCTCCCATCTCCATCTCACCGTCGTACCAGTCAGCCAGTCCCTGTGTTCCTGGCTGCCCACTGTCGCTCCGCCGCCCTTCAGCGAGATCCGCGCCGCCCCACCGGCGGTCTGAGTCGCCTCAGCAGCTACTGCGCCACGACAAACGCCAGAGCGTGATCATCAGTATGCGAAAGGCTGACGGCCCACTCTCTCAGCCCCAGCTCGTCGGCCCGCTCAGCCGCCCGGCCCGACAACCGGACCAGGGGTTTGCCCCAGCGGTCCCCCACGATCTCCGCTTCCCGCCAGCGTATGCCACCCGGGGCCATCATCCGCATGCCCACCCCCAGGGCTTTAGCCACCGCCTCCTTGGCGGCAAAACGGGCCGCGAGTTCCGCCGGCCGGCCCCGGGCGTATCGCACTTCATCGGCCGTGAAGACCCGTTCCAGGAACCGATTGCCATGACGCTCCAGCGCTGTCTCCACTCGCGAGATACTGATCAGGTCCACCCCGGTGGTAAGCAATCTCACCCCTAAGCCCAGCAGCGCTACCTCGCGCCCTCCTCACTGCGGGGCGGCCCCGCAATGGCCAGCGCGTAAGCGTCGGGATCGAGCCACCGTCGCGCGGCGGCCTGTACCCCATCCGGAGTCACCGCCCGGATCAACTCCTCGTACCGCTGGAGGTAATCGAGGCCCAGATCATATCGCTCTATGCTCAGGATCGAACTAGCGACGCCAGCGTTCGTCTCCAACTGCAGGGGCATACTCCCCGTTAGATATGCCTGGCAGTCGCTCAGCTCATCCCGCCCCACCGGTTCGTCGCAGATACGTCGAATCTCTTTTCGCATGCTGGCAACGGCGGGCTCGACGTTGGCCGGGCTCACACCCGCCAAGACTCGCCAGGGACCTCGCCCTGGCCCTCCACTGAGACGGCTGTACGAGGAATAGGCCAACCCTTGCTGGTCCCGCACCTTCTCTCCCAGCCGCCCCATCAGACCGAACACACCGAGAACCGTGTTGCACACTCGGGCATCGAGGAAATCTGGGTCCGTCCGGGCCGGGCCTGGATATCCGAGGACGATGTCCGACTGCGTCTTGTCGGCGATGCTCACCGTCCTCTGCCGCACTTCCGTGATGCGCCCCACCTCCGGCAGAGGCTCGCGCGGAAATTCCTCACCCTCCCAATCGCCGAAGGCCTCGTCGACCTGCTCCACGACCTGCCCGGTCTCCACCGCCCCCACCACGACCACCACCATCCCCCGGGGTCCGTAGCCTCGCCTATGGAACTCCGCGAGATCGTCCCACCCGATGGTCTCAATCGTCTCCGGATAGCCGGTCAGGCTGACCGCATAAGGATGCTCCTTGGGATATGCCAGCTCGTAGAACGTCAGATTCGCCATGCGGCCCGTGTCGTGAGCGCGCTCCGCCAAGTCGGCCATGATCTCGCCACGGACCTTCTCCACCTCTTCTCGGGGCAAAGACGGCCGGCGCAAGCAGTCGGACAGTAGATCGAGCATCAAGGGAAGCTCATTACCAAGACTCTTCCCTCCGAAGCCCGTGGTGTGGGTGCCGCCGCTGATCCCCATACTGGCGCCAACCCCCTCCAGAGCCCCGTAGATCTCGTCGAAGGACCGGGTTTCTGTCCCTCGCATCAGGCTGTCGGCAGTGAAACTCGCCAATCCGGCCATCTGCCGGGGCTCATCGTATGCCCCGACCTTTAGTGAACCAGTTAAGACCACCGAAGGGCTCACGCGGTTCTCCCGCACCAAGAGAACCACTCCATTGCCCAGGACGTGCCGCGTGATATCTTCAGGCCCGGGAAAGGACATCGTCACCTCATCACTTCCCCTACGTGCCAGGCCGGGCGCGCCACTCTCGTCGCGTTCACGTTTGACTCGCCGGAATATACCAAGCCACGGTCTGCCGTGACCGGTCGAGATACAGCTCCGCCACCTGTCTCACGTCCTCGACAGTGACCGCGCTCAGATTGTTCAGGTAGTTCTCGGCCCAGGTATGGTCGGCGAAGATCTCGCTGAAGCCCAGCCAGAGCGCCTGACCGGTGACCGACTCCCTAGAATACGCGAACTGAGCCTGCGCCTGCTTGATCGCCTTCTCCACCTCCTCCGTCAGCACCTCTTCGGTCTTGACGCGCGCCAATTCAGTCTCCAGCGCCTCCTCCAAGTCAGCCAGCGAACCGCCCGGCCGACCCACAGCCGAAAGGGTGTAGACGAACGGATCGATGGTCGGAAGGAGCATCCCGGAGACGTCAACAGCCAGCTTCTGCGCCACCAACGCTCTATAGAGACGGGAGCTCTTGTTGGTAAGCCCCCCTCCCTGGAAGGTCATGGCGCTGGCTCCGGTCAGGATCGCGTTCAGCACCGCCAAGGCGAAGAAATCCGGCTCTCGCACACCGGGGGCCCGGAACGCTTCCGCCAAATACGGGACGAAACCCTCCCGCCGTACCACGACCCGTCGCTCGCCCCGCTGAGGTGGCTCCACGGCCGTCACCATGGGAGCCTCAGGGCCACGGGCGATTCCCCCGAAGTGCTCCTCCACCAGCTCCAGCATGCCGGACGCGTCGATGTCCCCAGTCACAACGATCAAGGCGTTGTTGGGCACATAATGGGTCTCATAGTACTGGCGCAGCTGGGCCGGGCTGATCGTCTCCAGGTCACACATGTGACCGATCGTCGGGCTACCGTACGGATGAACGCGCAGTGCCGCCCCCATCAGCTCCTCGTGTAGGAGGAACTGAGGGCTATTCTCAGCCCCTTGCCGCTCGCTGAGTATCACCGACCGCTCCGCCTCGACCTCCGCCGGGTCGAACTCGGCGTTCACCATGCGATCGGCCTCAATACGGAGCGAGAGCTCAATGCGCTCTGCCGGCAAGGTGGCGTAGAAGGTGGTGAAATCGTACCAGGTCGCACCATTGAAGACCCCGCCCTGGCGGGCAATCGCTTTCTCGGCTGATCCCTTGGGGAAGCTGGGAGTCCCTTTGAACAACATATGCTCCACCCAGTGCGAAATTCCTGTCACGCCTAGATGCTCATTGCGGCTTCCAACCCGGTACCAGACCCAGAAGCTTGCCACAGGCGCCGCCTGGGTCTCCTTCACCAAGACCATCAGGCCGTTGTCCAGCTCGGTCTGAACGAACTGGATCGCGGAATGGCTGGTGCAGGACGTGAGAGGTGATCGAAAGTTCGCCATCAAGCTAGACCAACTCGTATCCCCGCCCTACACCGCGGTAGTAGAACCCGAGCTCCCTCATGGGGACCGGCTCGTAGATATTCCGCCCGTCGATGATGACGTTTCCCCGCATCAGGTTGCGGATGCGAGCCATGTCGAGATTCTTGAACTCGTTCCAGTCGGTGACCACGACCAGAGCATCGCACCCCTCAGCCAGGTCGTAGGCACTATCCGACAACTCCACGTTAGGCATGACTCGGGCGGCCACCTCTTCCGCCACCGGATCATAGCCGCGGACCGTTGCGCCGCCCGCCCTCAACAACTCGGCGATGTAGATAGCCGGCGCCTCCCGCATGTCATCCGTGTTCGGCTTGAAGGCTAAGCCCAACAACCCGACGATCTTGTCCTCAAGGCTACCCAGGGCACTCTCGACTTTGCGCGCTACCTGCCGACGCTGATCGTCATTGATATCCATGACGGCCCGCAGCAATTGGGGATGGCGGCCCTTTGTCTCGGCCATGTACGTGAGCGCCTTCACATCCTTGGGAAAGCAGCTTCCCCCGTAGCCAACCCCAGCATCCAGATACCCCTGGCCGATCCGCGCGTCATATCCCATGCCCGTGGCCACCTCTTTCACATCGGCACCGAGTGCCTCGCAGATATTGGCTATCTCGTTGATGAACGAAATCCGCGTGGCCAGGAAAGCGTTGGAGGCATACTTGATCATCTCAGCCGTTCGCAGGTCCGTGATCATGATCGTAGTCCGCAGCGGAAGGTATAACTGGGCCACCTTCTCCGCCGCATCGAGATCCAGCGACCCCAGAACTACCCGATCCGGATCCAGGAAGTCGCTGATGGCCGAGCCTTCACGCAGGAACTCAGGGTTCGACACCACCGCGAAATCGTCATTCCCATTCCGGTACTGCCGGATCAGATCGGCCACCCAGTCACCGGTGCCGACCGGAACCGTCGCCTTGTTGACGATGATCATCGGGTGAGTCATCTCCTCGGCGATCGACCGGGCCGCCATCCGCACGTGACGAAGATCCGCCTCTCCATCCACCCCTTCTGGCGTGCCCACGGCGATGAAGACGAAATCGGCCGCCTCCAAACCCTCCGCGTATGAGGTGGTAAAGCTCAACCGGCCCGCCTTGACGTTCCGCTCTACGAGGTCCTCCAGACCGGGTTCGTAGATAGGCATCTCGCCTTGATTCAGCTTCTCGATCTTCTCTTCCAGGATGTCCACGCACACGACCCGGTTGCCCAAATCGGCCAGACACACCCCGGTCACGAGGCCCACATACCCAACACCGATGACTGCTATGTTCTTCATCTGTACTGCCCACTCCTCGATAGCTAAGATGGCGTCGACCCTGACGAGGGCCCGCCCACGTTCCGTACCCGCTCCTATCCGCTCAGCATGCCCCGGATGATGACATCGACGGCTTCGTCCTCACTCAAGCCCCGGGCCATCAGGGTCTCCAGCTCCTGCTTCCCCACACTCCCGATGGCTGCCTCGTGAGTCACCCGGGCCTGGTCGTGCCGTACCACCACGACGGGGACGTTTCTTGCCTCTGCCTCGCCGCGCACGATCTCGGTGCAGTCCATATGCCCCACCGCCGTCGCGGCATTCCCCTCCATCGTGGTGTAGACCTCGCTCCTCGCCCTATCCCGAACAGCCGCCCGGGTCCGAGTGAGACCGCGGGCCCCCGCACCATTGAGCCGTACCACCTCATCCACCCGAATGTAGTCATCGCCCGATCCATAGGCCTTGGCTATCAACTCCACCACACCGCGGGCTGCCACGTCCACCTCGAACTTGATCGCCATCCGACCAACTCGTCCCTGGGTCAGGTTGAACTCAGTCTCCAACCGACCGCCCTCCTCAACCACGGCATGGGTGGTCGGGAGGACCTCGATCCCCCCCTCGGGGCCATGGTAGTGGGCTTCCCTGTAACGCATGGTCGCGTCCGCCCCCACGTGAACTTGCGCATCCATGACGTGCTGCAGCCGCACCGCATTGGGAAACGTGCAGTGCGCCAGAAAGCCAACGTCCGCCCCCTCACCGATCTCAAACTCCGAGATAATCTCCTGCAGTCCCTCCTCACCCACCACGCCGAAACACAGGTGGACCGGATGCTCCGTCTTCGTACCCGGCGCCACGGTGATGCGTGCTTTCACACCGTGCTCCAGCTCCTCCGCGTCAATGCTGACCCCGTCGACCTGATTGACCGCCAGCACCTGATTGGCGCTGATGACAGCACTGCCGACTTGTCCGCCCTGGAGCACCTCCGCTCTGCCACCCGCTTTCTCGTACGCTTCCATCATGGCCTCAAACTCGCTGGCCCACGCCGGGTCCCTCTCCTTCAGGACCGACTGAGCCACACCGGTGGTCCCATGACTACTCATCACACACCCCTTCCGCCACCACCCGCTCATAGGCCCCACCGGCGCCTTCGCTCCAGGGCTGGCTGCCCAAGAGATCGGCGTGAGGCCGGCAACGCCGGGCGAAGTAGTCGCGCACCTGGTCAGGGGTACCGCTGCTGACCACCGAACCCGCACACATCAGGGAAGCCCTGTCGGCGACGCTCGTCACCTCGTCCCGATGGGTGATCAGCAGCACCGACGTGCCCTCATCCGCCATGCGCCGCACCAGCGAGATCACATCCTCCAGACACAGCACATCAATGCCCGAATCCGGCTCATCGAGGATGGCCAGTCGCGGCCGCATGGCGTGGACAGCCGCTAGCTCGATCCGCTTCCGCTCACCCCCCGAGAGCCCGCTGTCGATGGCCCGACCCATGTAGGCGCGGGGAGCCAGGGCCACCGCCTCCAGCGCCCCTTCGATCCGGTCCAGGGTGGGCTCATCCATCCCCAGAGCCAGATAGTCCGCGACCGGTATCCCCTCGAACCGAGCCGGTGCCTGCCACGCCAGCGTCAACCCCCTGCGGGCGCGCTCTGTCACGGAGAGCTCGGTGATATCCTCGCCGTCGAACCAGATGCGGCCTTGCTCAGGCTCATACCCTTCTGCGCCCATCAACGTCAGGGCCAAGCTGGTCTTCCCTGACCCGTTCAAACCCAGCAGGGCGTGAATCTCGCCCCGCCCGACCGTGAGGTCCACATTCCTGAGCACCTCTGCCCCGGGCCGGCGAACCGATACGTCTCTCACCTCCAGCAACGCTCTATCCAATCTAAACCCTCCTGACGGCCCCGTGTTCATCGCTCCGCCGGCGTTCTTTTCTGCGACGACTTAGTATAACCTCTTCGATCGGCTTCCGCAAACGGCTCCCGGGAGGGTGTTGAAGAAGCGATGGATGGGGCTGACGGAGATGGTGTGATGAGAGGATTCCCCCCCTCACCCAGCCTCTCCCCCACGGGGGAGAGGGGTTAAGACTGCCGAGGCCGGGGGGAGAGGGGTCACGACTGCCCAAGCTGCAGGGAGAGGAGAAACGGCAATCTCGACTGACGGGCGACGCAGCTGCCGATGTCCTCGCTGAAGTCGACGGAGATCGTGTGATGAGAGGATTCCCCCCTCACCCAGCCTCTCCCCCACGGGGGAGAGGGGTTAAGACTGCCGAGGCCGGGGGGAGAGGGGTCACGACTGCCCAAGCTGCAGGGAGAGGAGAAACGGCAA
>SKQX01000175.1 GCA_007118795.1 Thermoflexales bacterium
AGCCAGTCCCGGTAGGAGGCCGGATACCGGACGTAGACGCGGGCCTCCGGGGCGTAGCGGATCAACGCTCCCTGCTGGGCGATCTGGTGCGAGATCACGGCATCCTCGGCCAGCGCATCCTCCGGTACGTGATGGACAAGTTCGTTTCGAAAGGCGAAGAGGTATCCAGAGCAGACGAGGAAGCGATCCGTTCCTGTGCGCGTGGCCCGGTCTCGGGCGACCCGCATACGGTGTATGCCATCCGTCAGCAGGTGGGACCAATAGCCAAGCATGGTGTGCCGCGGGCTGACGCTGATAGGACGCCCGCTCACCGCCCCCACCTGGGGGTCACGGAAGGGAGCCAACAGCGGGGCCAGAGCCTCATCGTCTACCAGAACGTCGCCGTCGCTCAGAACCACGACTTGCCCCCGGGCCGCTTCCAGGCCCGCGTTGACAGCGGTGGGTTTGCCGCGCTGTGGATCGGCGACGTGGCGGACAACAGGGTGTCGTTCGGCGTAGTCGTCGACCACGGCGATGGTCTCTGGGTCGGGGCAGACGACCAGAAGCTCGCTCTCTTCATCCAGCTGGGGAAGGAAGGCGTCGATGGCGGGGCCAACGGTCTCGGCCTCGCGAAAGGCCGTGATCATGACACTCAGTCGGGGCGCCATTCCAGAAAAGCGGGGTCAGACGGAGAAGGTCTCGACGGCCCTGAGATCCCAGCGCTGCAGGTCAGTGTCAGGGTCGTGACGCCGCCGGATGGTGCCGGGCTGAGGCCTGACGACGATCTCCAAGGTCGGCCCGACTGTCCCCTCCACGAGGTGACCGCCACGGGTGCTGAAGTCGGCAAGCCCAAGAACCACGTGGGCGTACGCCGTGGGATGGCCGTCCCGGCCTCGGGTGATGTCTCCCGTGAGGTTCAGAACCTCGACCGGTTCGTCGAGAGACCTCTTCTGGTAGGTATTGCTCTCACCGTCGTAGGAACCCAGGATCACGCGGTCGAGCATGCCGATGCCGGAGAGCGTCGCAAACCCGATGCGATGCTGCTTTGCGAAGTCCTCCAAGCGCTGTAGCACGTTCTCACCCTGGTCCAGTTGGACAAGGTAATTGGCTCCCAATCGCTTCACCTGCACCGTGGCCTCCCTGTGATCAGCCCTGATACGCCCTCCTTCTTGTCCGCGATTCTAGCACGGATCGTGTTCGGTGGCAAAGAAGGGCCTGAGCGCGGGAGATGGCCCGACGACGAGGCCTTCCGACTTGGCGGTCACGGTCTACCAGGGGAGATCTTAACCGGCAGGTGGTAGCGGGGCGGACGACGAGCGGCCGCCGACGGACGATGGTCCGCGGGGTATCTGCGCCTGTGGCTCAGGTTTGCCCGCGACTTAGCTCTGCACGCGGGGTATGCGCGAGGGGCTATGGGGGGGCGGCAGCGCTTGACCCATAGGGCACGACCATTGATATGGATGCCGAGAGGCACTGGTGGGGCGGGGTGACGAAATACAGCCGCTCTGGGCAGCGGTGATCCCACAGAAGGACGAAAACAGGGTCCCAAAGGGGGCGTGATGCCCAGCGATATTGTTTTGGGTAATATCACTTGCTTTTTTTTGAGGAACAATGGTTCGGTGACCGACCTGGACTCCGCTGCCGGGGCGGGGGTTCCGGTATCCACTCGACGTGTTGCCAGCTGGGGATAGCCCACGGGCGTACCAGCGCAGAGAGGTGCACAGAGGGTGTTAAGGTACTGGACACACTATACCACAGAGCGGGCTCCATGCAAGATGGCGCTTGACAGGCGTCTACAGATTCCCAGTTGGGCAGTGAGAATAGAGGGCAGGAGGCGGCGGCAGCAGGGGCCGGGGAAGCGGTTCGTAGCTCGAGTTGGGTACAATCGGGGAGGCCAGTGGACAGGGATGTGGGAGGGGGTGGAGTTGCCGAGGACGGGGTCCTACCCGGATGCAGAGGGGAGATGCGGCGAGCTCTGCAGTAGGGGGCGGGTGTCAGTCTTCGCCCGTCTTTAGGCCTGCGGGCTGCTGGGGAGCGGCGACGACTCCATCGGTCAGCCGCAGTCGATCAACGAGAATGCGGCGCGGGAGACGAAAGCGGGGGCGCGCTGCATGTTCACGGTGCTCAACGGCTTCGCCCTGGTCCGCAAGTATGACCAGGCGAGCGTGGAGGAGGGATCTTTGATCAAGGGGCGCTGACGGAGCAGTCCGAGTGGGTCGTGCCTCGGGGCGGAGGGTGAGTGGATCCTGCGGGAATGGGGCTTCGTGCCGACGGAGCTATGCTCTTGTTTGGGCAGGCGAGCATCGAGATCACGGATGTCTGGGGCGGCACTGCTGGTGACCGGGACCGACAGCTCTTGGACCTGGACGGGATTGAGATCATGGTGGTGGGGACCAGGCGGGACCTACGAGTGGGGCCACCCGATGCAGTCTTCGTATAGTAGCAGTGCATCTAACTGACGTTGAGGTGCCACGCACTTCTGAAATGCAAGGCACCGATGCGGGGCTAGGCATCAGGGCGGTGTCTTCGCTGGGCCCTGGGTGGCGTAGAATATGCGTAGACTCCGCGGGCGGCATCGGCCCAAAGCGATTGGAGGCTCAGGGCCGCAGCCAAGGACGTCTCTCGTGTCCCGCACAAACCGAGGATCAGGATGTTCTCTGCGCGGGCGATGAACTCGCCCACACACAGCTGTGGCAGTTGGAAGTGGAGATGACACTATGGAGGCTTTACACACGCTGACAACAGATTGACGCGGGTCAGTCTTCGCCCGGACGGAGTACCATGTAGGATCGTGGAGATTAGCCCCCTCACCCTAACCCTCTCCCCCGGGGGAGAGGGATTGTTCCAGCTGCAGGCACCGCACTGGATCGCCTCCCCGGCGACAGATCGATTTGGGAGTCGGGGTTGTGGGGTTCAGCCCCCTCACCCTAATCCTCTCCCCCGGGGAGAGGGATTCTCCCACTTGCCGGCAGCGCACTGGTTCGCCTACCGAGCGTCAGATGGATTTGGGAGTCTGGGTTGTGAGGTTCAGCCCCCTCACCCTGACCCTCTCCCGCGGGGAGAGGGATTGTGCCAATTGCGGGCGCCGCACTGGTTCGGCTACCCGGCCACAGATCCCTTTGGGAGTCGGAGTTGTGAGGTTCAGCCCCCTCACCCTGACCCTCTCCCCCGGGGGAGAGGGCTTTCAACGGTTGGCAGTGCTGGGCCGGGCCTTGGCGCGAAGTCACCGAAGCCATGGCACCACGATGGGCGCCAGTCAGCGGTGGAGCGCTTTCACTCCCCCTGGAACGGGGCATTCGGATGTATGACGGCGTCGGCGGGCATGCCGGGCTTGAGGGCGTGATCGGGATTGGGGATGAGGACGTCGACGGCGAAGACCAGGTCGACCCGATCCTCCTCGGTCTGAACGTAGCTGGGGCTAAACTCGGCCTCGGCTGCAATGGACTCGACGCGACCGACGAAGGTTCGATCGGGAAACGAATCCACGGTCACCTGCACGCTCTGGCCGATCTCGACGTGGCCGATCTGGCTCACGGAGATGTAGAGGACCAGGGTGACGTGATCCAGATTGGCGATGGTAAGCAGCGGCCTTCCCGCCGTGGCAGTCTCACCCACCTGAACGGCACGGGAGGTGATGATACCGTCCATCGGTGCGGTAAGGACGAGTTGGTCGAGGCGGGCGTCGGCTAGATCCACGCCTGACTGGGCCTGACGCACCTCGGCTTCGGCCAGGGCGAGCTCCTCTTCGGTGGGTCCAGCTCTCAGCTCGTCCAGCCGCGCCTGCGCTCGCTGGACCTCCGACTCCGCCAAATCGACCTGGGTCTGAGCCTGGTGCAGGTCGGCCTGGAGGGTGAGAGGTTCCTCCAGTATGCTCAACAGGCCGGAGAGATACGCGCGAGCTCCGCTCCACTGGGCCTCCGCCTCACGCAGCCGGGCCTGAGCTGCCTCCAGTTGATGGGCCCAGATCTGAGCCGTGTCACCCCCTTGCTCTGCGTACACGCTGTGTTTGACCCGGGTTGCTTCCAAATCGGCCTCGCGCAACTCGACGTTTTGCTCCGCCAGCTGCACCTGCGCGCGGGCCTCGTCGATCTCGGCTCTCAACTCCCGCGGGTTGCTGATCACGTCTTCTGCATTGAGCACCGCCTGCTTCGCGCCAGCTCGCTGCGCCTCGGCCTCTTCAAGAACGGCTTCAGCTGCTGCGACTTCCTCGGCGCGCGGCCCGGCGCTTACCCGATCCAGGTTGGCCCGAGCAACTGAGAGAGCTGCGCCAGCCTCGGTGCGCTGCCGTTCGAGGGTGGTGTCGTCGAGGCGCAGGACGACCTCACCTTTCTCCACGCGGTCGCCGCGCTCAACGAGGATCTCCCCGACCAGGCCTTGAATCTCAGCGGCGACGGCCACCTCTTGACCTTCGATGAATCCCGAGGCAGTGATCCGGCCCTCAGGAGAAACTCCGGTGGGATCACACGCTACAGCCAGGGCTGCCAGCAGAAGGAAGACCAAACCGAGGACCCAGGAGCGGCGGTGCGGAGACGACCCAGGTGCCCGCATGTTAGGATTCCTCCACAAAGAGCGTGGCATCGGCTGGCATGCCCGGCTTCAGCTTGTGATAGAGATTCGGGATGAGGATGTCGACGGCGAAGACCATGCTCACCCGCTCCTCCGGGACCTGGATGTTGCGCGGCACGAACTCGGCCTGGTGCGCGATAGCCACAACCCGACCCTCGAAGCGTTGCTCGGGAAAGCTGTCTACGTAGACCTGAGCTCTCTGGCCGACCTTCACTCGCCCCAACTGATCGACAGGCACGTACACGGTAAGGGATACCTCATCCAAATTCCCAAGGGTAAGCAGGGTGACGCCAGGCGCGGCTAGCTCACCCTCGTGGATGGAGAGTTTCTGCACCCGTCCCCCGACCGGGGCCGCGATAGTGAGCTTATCGTAGTCAGCGAGATGCCTATCCAGGTACGCCTCGGCCTGGGACACCCTAGCTGCCAGTACGGCGAGCTGCTCCCTGGTGGCACCGGAGCGCAGGGCTGTCAGCTGCGCCTCTGCGCGACCGACCGCAGCGCGGGCCTGCTCATATTTGGCTCGCGCCGTATCCGCGCGAGCCCGAAGGGCTTGAGGATCCTGCCGCATGGCGAGGAGATGGCCCAAGGAAGTCCTCGCCTGCTCGAGCCGGATATCCGCTGTACTGAAGCCGACCCAGGCCCGCCAGTACTCGTATGGGATCGTCTGGAAGCTTAGCTGGGCTGGCATCTCCTCGGGCACAGGGGGCCGCTTGGCAGCCAGGATGGTCTCGTACCACTCCTCAAGCTCGCGCCGCAAGTCCTCCCACTCATCGGATTCCCAGAAGTCCTCGTACTTCTCTTCGAGCCTTCGCTTGGCATCTTCCCACTCTGCCAGGGCCTCCAGGAACTCCTGGTACTCCGCCTCCAAGGCCTCTCGCATCTCCGGCCATCTCTCCCTGGCATCCCAATACGCATCGTGGGAGACCACTGCGGCATCCTTTCGGGCGCTCGCCTCGGCGAGTTCCGCTTCCGCGGCCTGGACAGCGGATCTGGCAGCCCCGATCTCCGCCTTCAGCCTCTGCGGGTGGTCTCGGATCGCCGCGGCATCCTGCCAGGCCTGATAAGCACCCTCCCGAGCGGCTACCGCCTGGGCTAGCTCAGCCTCGGCCTGGCGGATCTGCTCCGGGCGGGCGCTGGCCTCGGCCTGAGCCAGCTCGGCCTCCGCGATGGCCACACCAGCCCGGGCTGCCTCGATCTGGGCTTCCAGGAGCGTACCTTCAAGCCGGATCAGGCGATCCCCGGGCAGGACCGCCGTGCCCTTTTCTACGTATAGCTCGGCGACCCGGCCTCCGATCTGGGGAGCGATGTCGACCTCCTCAGCCTCGATGAACCCCGAAACGACCAACCGACGATCAGGAGACTCAGCAAACCCGAGGCGGTCCAGGGGGTTGCGCCAGCCCGGAGGATCCCAGGCAGTGTAGACTACGGCTGCTCCCCCCACCACCAAGACCAGGATCACCACGAATAGGAGAAAACGGCGGCGTAGGTCCATTATCTCAGGCTCCGGAATCGTTCCCGTGGGTCTGCACCGCCGCGATGAACACGTCCTCAAGGGAGGGCGGTATGATCTCCATGGCTCGCACCGTAACCCCGGCATCCTCGAGAGCCTCGCGGACCAGGTCGGTCTGATCCTCCACTTGGTCGGCCACGGCGTGAATGAGCGCACCGTAGAGAGTCACCTCGTCGAATACGCCCAGCTGCTGCAGTACCTCAAGGGCGGAGTCGGACGGGTGGCAGTCGATCTCCAGGACCTCGCCCTCCATGTGCTCTATTTTGATGTCCTCAGGCGCGCCACGGGCAATGAGTTGGCCCCGGTGGATAAGGGCCAGATCCTGGCAGTGCTCCGCTTCGTCCATGTAGTGAGTGGTCACGAGAATCGTCTTACCCGCAGCAGCCAACTCATACAGGAATTCCCAGAACTGCCGTCTTGAGATAGGATCAACGCCGGCCGTTGGTTCGTCGAGGAAGAGCATGTCAGGCTCGTGAAGAATGGCGGCGCCCAGCGCAAGGCGCTGCTTCCAGCCTCCGGCCAGATTGCGGGTCAGATCTCCCTCGCGGCCCGCTAAGCCTGCCATCTCAGTGACGAATGCCTTCCGATCGCGGAGTCGCTTCCCTTTGACGCCGTAGGTGCGACCGTAGAACTCCAGATTCTCGCCCACTGTGAGGTCGTCGTAGAGACTGAACTGCTGCGACATGTAGCCAACGCGCTTGCGAATCTCCTCCGCTTGATCCTGCGCGTCATACCCGAGTACGGTGGCTGTGCCTTCGGTGGGAACGAGCAGTCCCAGCAGCATACGGATGGTCGTCGTCTTCCCGGCCCCGTTTGGTCCGAGGAAGCCAAAGATCTGGCCGCGGCGGATATCAAAGGTGAGGCCATCCACAGCCGTGAAGCCGTCGAACACTTTGGTCAGTCTATCGACTTCGACGGCTAGCTCTTCCATGGTCGGTCCCGATCCAACAGAGCGAACCCGGTAGGCGGGAGAGCTGACTGATCGATGGCAAGCAGGGGATCAGGATGTCCCATCTACTCCCTGGCCCGCTTGCGGATAAGGGAGATAAAGGCCTGCTCCATGCGAGGCCGTGTCTGCCGTATGGTCTGAAGCGAGATATCGGCATCGGTCAGCGCACGCTGGATGGTCGGTTGCCGTTGATCGGCATCGTCGACGAAGACATGGAGCAAGTCCCCATAGGTTTGGACCTCCAACACTCCGGGAAGCCCGCTGAGCTCGTCACGGGCATCTCGTAGTCGATCGGGGCGCAGCTCCAGCAGCTCGCCTTCCACCCGGCTCCTGATCTCACCCGGCTGGTCACATACGATGACTTCGCCCTCGAACATCAAGGCCACCCGCGAGCACCGTTCCGCCTCGTCCATATACGGGGTACTGACGAAGAGCGTGACGCCCTCGAGATGTAGCCTGATCAGGATCTGCCAGAACTCACGCCGGGACACCGGATCTACCCCGGTGGTGGGCTCGTCCAAGAAGATGATCTCGGGGCGATGGATGAGGGTGCAGGCGAGGGCCAGTTTCTTCTGCATGCCGCCCGAGAGGTGGGCGGCGCGCCGGTCCCGGAATTGAGTCAGCCGAGCGAACTCCAGCAGGTCTTTCTTCTGGGCTTCGCGCTCCCGTCGCCTGACGCCAAAAATATCGGCAAAGAAGGTCAGATTCTCGTCGACGGTGAGATCGCCGTAGAGCGAGAAGTGCTGAGGCATATAGCCGATACGAGACTTGATCTGCTCCGGTTCGCGGCGGGTGTCGAAACCCGCTACCGTGGCGTGACCTTCGGTGGGATCGAGGATGGCGCACAGCATGCGAATGGTGGTCGTCTTGCCAGCGCCATCCGGGCCCAATAGGCCGAAGATCTCCCCCCGATTGACCTGGAGGCTGAGACGATCGACGGCGACGAGGTCGTCGAACTTGCGCGTCAGCCGATCGGTCTGGATCGTGGGTGCTCCATCGTGCATAATCGTGAGCTGGTCGATAAGCCGAACCGAGTCTCTGGCCTGGGGGATTGACACTGGGTCACCCTCGAAAGCGGACGGGTGTATGAGAGCCCGGGAGATCGCTTCCCCTACTGGCCAGCAACGTGCCAAGGCCGATTCTACCGAGTTACCGTGCGCTGTCAAGGCCCGGCAACTCTTGTTCTTCGAAGCAAGACGAGGCATCTGCATCAACCCGGGTTGGGGGATGGTTCAAGAATCCGTATCAGAGGGAAGAACTCAGGGCATCTCCATCAAAGGAGGTGCTCTGTGTCCATTAGCAGAATGAGCGGCCTCGGAATCGACGCCCCGGAGGGCACCCAGTTCGTGCGGGGGCAGGTGGGTCGTGCCGAGAGCCGCGTAGGCTGCCCTTTTTTGTGGTCGATTCTCGTCAGGAAGCCCTCTTTGCTGCCCAAGTCCTCGAACTTCGCTCTGTCTATGCCCCTATTACCGTAACGGAGGTGACG